>CANHLE010000011.1 GCA_947461435.1 Paracoccaceae bacterium
GCCGCGGCAAACAGTCCTGCAGACTGGCTCTTTGAAAACCCGATCATTGCGCCACCTCTTTTGCCGAAAGCCATCCCGTTACCGACTGTTGGGGCACCAAAACCTCGCGCGCGACGGACATCACATCATCTGTGGTGACATCGGCCACAACACCGGGCCAATCCTGAACATCTTTCACGCTGAGCCCGACGGTCAGAGCGGCGCCATATTTTTGCGCCAAACCCTGTGTGCTGTCAGAGGCATAGACATCTGCCGCGCGCACCTGCGCCTTGATGCGGGCGAATTCTTCGGCATCGACCCCGTCTGTCAGGAATTTCGCCAAGACCTTGTCCAGCGCCGCCTCGGCGTCTTTCAAACTGACATCGGGCAGAGGCACCACCGTGATCTGAAGGCTTGAGGTGTCGATAGAGGTGCCATCATAGCCGGCCCCGGAATACACCGCGATCTTCTGGTCAAACTGCAAGGATCGCGCCAGAACCGAGGTTGTGGGATTGCCGCCCAAGAGTTCGGCCAGCAAAACCATCGCGGCCGCCTTGCGCTGATCGCCCGGGTTCCGCTCGGGCGCGAGATAGCTGCGCGTTACATAGGGTTCGGACACGCGTTCATCGACCATGGCAATCCGGCGCGGCGCCAGTTGAGGCGGCTCGCTGGGCCGCAGGCGCGGCGTGATGGCGGTTGAGGGCGGCAAGGGACCGAAATGCTTTTCGGCCATGGCCTTGACCTGTTGCGGTGTCACATCGCCCGCCACGACCAAAATCGCATTGTTGGGCGCATAATTGGCCCGGTAAAAGGCAATCGCATCTTCGCGGGTCAGGGCCTCCATCTCGTGCTTCCAACCGATCACGGGGCGGCCGTAGGGATGGTTCATGTACAAGGCGGCATCCAACTGCTCTCCCAAAAGCGCCGAAGGCTCGCTGTCGGTGCGCTGGGCGCGTTCTTGAATGATCACGTCTCGTTCGGTCGCAACATCTTCTACCGTCAGCTTAAGGCCGACCATTCGGTCAGCCTCCATCTGCATCATGCGGTCCAACTCAGACGAGGCAACCCGCTGAAAATACGCGGTGTAATCCCACGAGGTGAAGGCGTTGTCGTTGCCGCCGGTTGCCTCGACAGTGGCCGAAAACTCGCCGGGGGCCAGATTGCCGGTTCCTTGAAACATCAGGTGTTCCAGAAAATGCGCAACGCCGGAGTGACCTGACGCTTCGTCTGCGGCGCCAATGCGGTACCAAACCATGTTCACCACGACGGGCGCACGGTGGTCTTCGATCACCACGGCCTGCAATCCGTTCGGCAGGGAAAATTCGCTGATCTCGGCGCCCAGCGCGGGCTGGGCCAGGATCGTGGTCAAGGCGAGCCAGGCAAAGGTGCGCATCGGAAACTCCATCCATCGTGTCAAACGGAAAGCTACTGCTTTGCCCGTCCTTGACAAGCCGACAAAGACACAGGTGTCGCAGATGTGAGCGCCGGGCGCTACTCGCCGCCCAGTCGGGGCGGGGCAGACGGCGTACCAACGCCCGCTTGACGCCACTTTTCCAGCTCGCTTTGCTGATCCAGCGCCATGGAGCGATAGGCATCAAAATAGACATTTACGTTGAACAAACGCTCCAGCGGCCGACCCTTGTTGCGCTGGCGCCAATCCAGATCTTCGCTTGCCAGAATGTCACGAACCGCCGCCAGAACCCCATAGCGTGCAGCATAAGCGATCAGCGCCTGATCGCTGGCCGGAACGGCCCCATCAAGGGTGCGCGGCTTGCCGCCCAGCGCCAAGATGGCATCGGCACGGGGGTTTTGATCGGTCAGATTCGCGCCGCCCGGCGTGGGCTGCGGCAGGGTTGCCAGATCGGTCGGCATTTCAAGGGCTTTGGGCGGCAAAATGCCGAATTCATCGGGGCCAGCGGTGGCCGACCGAAGGTTCATCAACTCGGGCGTGCCGCCGGACGAGCATCCCGCCAGCGCTGTGACCAGTGCCACCATCGCCACCCGAAGTCCGCCTGAAACCGCCATTCATCCCTCCGCCCGGCTGCCCGGGCCCGCTGCCTCGCCTCGTCTTAGCCTATCCACCGGCCGTCGTCACGGGGTCTTTCCGCGCGCCCCGGTAAAGACCACAAGGCCCATTGCCCCGACAAAAATTGCGATATCTGCGACGTTGAAACTATAGGGGTTCTCGATGCCGCAGCACGACATGTTCAGAAAATCCGCGACCGAGCCATAGATCAGACGGTCCACCACATTTCCAAGCGCCCCGCCCACCAGAAGCCCTGCGGAGATCTGTGCTTTGGGGCCGCCTTCGCGGCGCACCCAGACCAGAACCCAAGCCGAAATTGCCAAGGCCACGGCGATCAGGACCCAGCGGGTCAGATCATTGTCTGAGGACAGCAGCCCAAAGTTCACGCCCCGGTTCCACGCCATCCGAAAGACAAGATAGGGCGCGAAAAAATCGTAATCCCCAATCTCTTTGAGGTTCAGCCACTGAACCACCATCCATTTGGACAGCTGATCCAAGCCAAAGGTCAGCCCAGCCCAAATCGCCACCCTGTTCATGTCCTGCCCCATGATCCGTCCTCACCTCTCTCGCCGGGGAGGCCACCCCGGCGGTGCACCGCCAAAATCAATGCCGGAAGTGGCGCTGTCCGGTAAAGACCATCGCCAGCCCGGCTGCATCTGCCGCAGCAATCACCTCGTCATCGCGCATGGATCCGCCGGGCTGAATGATCGCGGTTGCGCCCGCTTCGGCCGCGGCCACCAGACCATCGGCAAAGGGAAAAAACGCATCGGATGCGACCACTGAACCCAAGGTAGGGCTTTGCGGCAAGCCCAAGGCTTCGGCCATGTCGCCCGCCTTGCGCGCCGCGATGCGGGTGGAATCGATCCGGCTCATCTGTCCGGCGCCAATACCCACCGTTGCGCCATCTTTCACGTAGACAATGGCGTTGGATTTGACGTGCTTGGCCACGGTCCAGGCGAACAACAGATCCGCCAGTTCGCCAGCATTGGGCGCGCGTTTTGTGACAACCCGCAGATCGGCGCGCCCAATGGCGGCGGCGTCGCGGTCTTGCACCAGAAATCCGCCCGCCACCTGCCGAAACGCCAACCCACCGGCCCGAGGATCGGGCAAGCCATCCGTGGTCAGCAGGCGCAGATTTTTCTTGGCGGCGAAAATGGCCTTGGCCTCGTCACTCGCGCCCGGGGCGATGACGACCTCGGTAAAAAGCTTGGAAATCTCTGCGGCGGTCTGCGCGTCCAGTGGCCGGTTGAGCGCGATGATCCCGCCAAAGGCGCTGGTGCGATCGCAGTCGAAGGCGCGCGCAAAGGCCTGATGCAAGGTTGCGCCGCGCGCCACGCCGCAGGGATTGGCATGTTTGATGATGGCCACGGCCGCGCTGTCGGCCGGATCAAATTCGGCCACAAGTTCAAAGGCCGCATCCGTGTCGTTGATATTGTTATAGGACAGATCTTTGCCCTGCCATTGACGCGCCGTCGCCACGCCTTGGCGTCCGGTACCATCGACATAAAAAGCCGCCCCCTGATGGGGGTTTTCGCCATAGCGCAGCGTTTGGGCCAGTTTTCCGGCGATGGCACGGTGTTTTGGCACCTCGATTTGCACCGCACCCGCCATCCATGTCGACACGGCCGCGTCATAGGCGGCCGTTCTGGCATAGGCCGCTTGCGCCAATTTCTGGCGAAACTTCAGCGCCGTCGCGCCCTGATGGGCCGACATCTCGGCCAATAAGGCGTCATAGTCGGCCGGATCCGTCACCACGGCGACAAAACCATGATTCTTGGCTGCTGCCCGAACCATGGCCGGACCGCCAATATCGATATTCTCGATACAATCCGCGTAACTGCCGCCTTTGGCGACGGTTTGCTCGAAGGGATAAAGGTTCACGATCAGCAGATCGATCGGCTCGATCCCATGGGCCGCCATGGCCACCAAGTGTTCATCATCATCGCGCAGCGCCAAAAGGCCGCCGTGGATCGCCGGATGCAAGGTTTTGACGCGGCCATCCATCATTTCGGGATAGCCGGTCACCTCTGAGACGTCGCGAACGATCAAACCTGCGGCGCGCAGCATGGCCGAGGTTCCGCCCGTTGAAATCAGTTCGACACCTTGTGCCGCCAAGGCACGTGCAAGGTCCAAAAGGCCGGTTTTGTCGGAAACGGAAATCAGCGCGCGGCCGATGGGGACGAGATTTGCCATGCGGGGTCCCTTCGCAAATTGGTCACTGTGGGATCGGCATCTCGTCGACGCCCAGATCCCTAATGGCCAGCGGAGTATCCTGCGCCTTCGCCAAGGTCCAGCCCAAGCGCGTTTCAAAATCGACAGCGCTGGCCGAAAGCACGATCTGACGCGACGGTCGGGGGCGAAGGCGCGTCCGCTCCAGATAGACGGAGGGTTGCAGGGTCAACTTTGCGCCCCCGTCGTGCCGGAAAACCCAGATCTCTCCGCTTTTGAGCGCGAGTGACACCGCAGCGCCGCCCATATCCAACCGGGCATCGACATCAGGGTGCAGATGAAAGCGCAGATCAAAGGCAACCCCCGTCAGCCGACCATCTTGAATCAACGCCTCAAATCGCTGCTTTTCGGCCAAGTTAAGCGAGGCAAGCTTGTCGATGCCCGAGATTTTGCGCCCATCATTGGCCAGAAACAGATCGCGCACATGGCTAAGCCCATGGGTGGCAGACCAGCCGTCATGCGCCAGATGCAAGCCCGTGCCGTCTTCGGCGGGCAAGACCCGCGCGACGGTGACATGCGCGGTTTCACGAAAGGTGCCAAAATCGTCGGGCGCAAAGCGAGACGACGAATAACCCTCGATTGCCAAGGTGGAATGGCTGGCCGTTGCCCGGCCGGCCTGTCGCCACTGCGCGCCAAAGGGCACGCCGGACCCGCAAGATACGATCAAGGGACGCCGCCCGGACGTCAGTTCAAAGGCACAGGTGGATGCATGGGCCGCGCGCCCGGCGCGGGCCCCCGGCGGAGATGCGGCATCGACAATCACCGTTGTGCGGCCACCTTGCAGGCGGGCAAAGCCCATCGCCAGCTTGGCCGAGGGCAGCGCGCGGACGCCTGCCGACGCCAGCGCATGATCCAGCCGCCCGTCAACGCCGCGCCCGCCGCCGTGAAACCGCGCCAAACCGCCGTCAGCATGGCGCAAGGCGCGCAAGGTGGGCGCGATCCGTTCCATCGCCGCGCTGAGTTCAAACGGGGCCATGCGGCCCGCCTCTGCGAGGGCCTGCGCGGCCCAAGTCAGAAGGGTGAACACCTCCAGCAATTCTTCGGGGTTGCGGGTGGGCAGCCCGCCCTGATCATCGATTTCGGCAGCACAATCGGCCGCCAAGGCGGTGACGGCGGGGGCAACGTGCCCCTCCATCCCTTTGAGCGCGAGCCCTGCACAGATCATCCCGGTCAGGGCCTCGAACCGGGGCAGGCCGGGGGCTGCTTTCTTCCACGCATGCGACAGGTAGACGGTCTGGGTGGTCAACAGGCGAAAATAGCCATTGGTCTGGTCGGCTTTGCGGCCCGACATCAAGAAGAAGGCATGGTTGATCCACCGGATCAGCCGCCGCGCCGTCAAATCGGGCGACCATCCCGCGCCGCGGCCCCGCCCGTAGCGGGCGATCCAGTCATAAGTCCAGTCTTGGGCGCGCAGCCGTGCCGCCGAATCGCCCAGGGCCGCCAGATCATCCAGCCAGGAAAAGCCATGCACTTCGCGCGCAAAGGCGGGATCGGGCGCTTTGATATCCCAGATCGCGGCACCGGGCGCTTCGACCAAATGGCCCGCAAACAGGAAATTTCCGGCCACCATCTGACGGCCCCGGTTGTATTGGCCAATGGTTCGCGGTTCGGGTTGGCTGACAAAGCCCGTCGCCGCAGGCACCTTGCTGGCACGCCAAATCGCCCAGCGAATGCCAAGCCTGTGCTTGCCCGAACCTGAATCAACCCCTGTCATCTGAAATTTTAGCCTTGCCTGTTTGCGCCCGGTTCCGGGTCATCTGGGTGCAACCTTATCTGCCGAATATGCACCTGTCATCTGAACAATCATATGACATGGCCCCGCCGTCACGATCCTTTGAGGTGCGGTTCAGATTTGACGCCCACGCAATCTTTGCGCGAAACGCGATAAAGACATTTCAACCATGCGTCAGACGCATTAGCCTGTCGAGAACCGGGGTTTGTCATGTCTCTTTTCTCATTTTTGGCCGATGTCTTGTTTGTTGGGCACAGTTTGGTCGGCCCAAACTTGCCGCCGCTTGTCGAAGGGGCCCTGAGCCGTTTGACGGGGCCATCGGTGGTTCAGGCACAAGTGATCAATGGGGCATCGCTGGCCTATAACTGGGATCATTCGGCCGAAGCAGAAGGCGTGGATGCCCGCGCAGTTCTGGCCGAAGGGCGCACAAAGACCCTTGTCCTGACCGAAGCGCAGCCCATCGCAGACCAAATGACCGCAGGCACCACGGTGCCCGCGTTGACCCGATTTGCACAGGCCGCGCTGGCGGCCAATCCGCAGACGCGCCTTTTTCTGTACGAATCGTGGCCGCCCTATCTTGGGGACGCTGCGAACTGGCGGGCCGCCATCGCCGCCGATCTGCCGCAGTGGCAGCAGGTCGCCGCCGAGGCGGGGGCGGCAGCGGGAACCGAGATTGCAATCATCCCCGCCGGGCAGGCCATGTCACTTCTGTCGCGCGAGATTGACGCGGGCACCGTACCCGGGACGAAAGGGATGGGTGACTTTCTGTCAGATGACATCCATCTGTCAGGAAAGGGATTGTATTTCGTGGCTTTGGTGCATGCCGCCGCGCTGAGCGGGCAAAGCCCGGAAGGTCTGCCCCCAAAATTGACGCGCACCTGGTTGACGCGCGATTCGGTGATCTCTGCCGATTTGGCCACGGCGCTGCAGCGGATCGCGCAGCAGGCCGTCGCGGCGCCGCTGCCGACCTTTGTCGCCGCGACCGCCCCGGGTGCCGACGGGGCCAAAACCGGGGCCCAAAACGGGGCCGACGCCGCAGCGGAGCCGGTACAGGCCGCGTTTGCGCCGGGCGACAACCCACCTTTGCCAGCCGGATTGACACCCATCACCAACCCCAACGTGGGTTTTGGTCTGGCGGGGGTGAACGATTGGTCGGTTCAGTTGCCCTTTCTTGACCTGATGAAAACGGCCCGGCCATGGGTTGCACACAAGCCGGGGCAATACGGCGGCTGGGAAGAGACGGATCTGCGGGCCTTGGGTCTTTTGGACGCCCAAGGGTGGCCCAAGGCATTGCCAGACGGGGCGAGTGGGCTGTCAACCCTGATCCTGACCGATCTGCCCGCCGAGGCCGCCGGGGCAGCGGGGCGGTATCTGGTGACTTGGCAGGGGCGGGGCGCCCTTGCGATTGAAGGGCGCGCACAGGTTTTGGACAAAAAGCCCTTTTCCGCGGTGTTTGACTTCACACCCGGCGAGGGGGCTGTGACGCTGACCTTGACAAGTTTGCATCCCACCGATCCGATCCGCAACATCAGTGTCGTGCGACAGGACCGCGCCGACCTTTTGGCCAGCGGTGAAATCTTTAACCCCGATTTCCTGTCTCGCGTGTCGGGTGCGCGGATGATCCGGTTCATGGATTGGCAGGCGGTCAACAATTCACCCCTTGCAACTGTGGCCGAGCGTCCGCTGCCCGGTGACTATACCTATGCCCGCCCCGTCGGGGTGCCGATGGAAATTCAGATCGCGCTGGCCAATCGCTTGGCCGCCGATCCGTGGTTCACCCTTCCGCATCAGGCCAGCGATGAGTTGATCAAGGTCTTGGCCGAGTTGGCCCATCGGGATCTTGACCCGGCCCTGACGGCGCATGTGGAATTGTCAAACGAGGTTTGGAACTGGCAGTTTTCGCAGGCTGCGTGGGCCGAAGAGCAAGGACTGAAGCGCTGGGGCCAAAAGGGGACGTGGCTGCAATATTATGGTCTGCGTGCCGCGCAGATGGCGCAGATCTGGCGCGGGGTTTTTGCAGATGCCCCGGGCCGATTGCTTACAGTGATTGCAACCCAAACCGGTGTGAAAGGCGCGGAAATGCAAATTCTGGATGCCCCGCTGGCCACGGATGAAGGGCTGCCGCCTCCGGGCGAGTCTTTTGATGCCTATGCGGTTACAGGCTATTTCGCCGCGCTTTTGGGATCTGAAGAAAAGGCGCCCATGGTGCGCGATTGGCTGGTGCAAAGCGCCGCTGCCGACCCTGCGGCGCCTTATGCCTTGGCCATCCGCAAGGCCGCCGCGGAACTGCAAGATGGCGCGTTTTCGGGCAAGGCCGAGGACACTTTGGCAAGCCTTTTGGGAGATATTCTGCCCTATCAATCTTCGGTCGCGGCCGATTGCGGGTTGCGGCTGATGATGTATGAAGGGGGCACGCATGTGGTGGGATACGGCCCCATGGTGGATGATCAGGATCTGACCGACTTTTTCATTGCCCTCAACTATTCGCCCGAAATGGGACTTCTGTACGATCAACTTCTGGCGGGTTGGGCGATGTTGTCGGATGCGCCGTTCAATGCCTTTGTCGATACCTATCGGCCGGGAAAATGGGGCTCTTGGGGGGCGCTGCGGCATTTGGGCGACGACAGCCCAAGGTGGCGATCTTTGGCAAGTGGATGTTTTGGATGTTAAGCGTGATCATCCCTGCTTCGAACGAAGAAGGCTATATCGGCGCCTGTCTGGCGGCGCTGTTTGCCAGCGACGGGGGGCAGGCGCAGGCGATTGTGGTTGCCAACGGATGCCGGGACCAGACCGCCGCGATTGCCCGCAGCTTTGGCCAATCGGCCGAAAGGGCCGGATGGTCGCTGATGGTCCTTGATCTTGCCGAAGGGTCCAAACCCGGCGCGTTGAATGCAGGTGACGCGGCGGCCGCGTACCCAAGCCGCGTTTACCTTGACGCAGATGTGCAGGTTGGGCCCGGGTTGATAACAGCGCTTGCCGGCGCCTTGTCACAAAAAATGCCGCTTTATGCCACCGGAACGGCCGTGATTCCGCCCGCCCATTCGGCCTTTACCCGCGCCTATGCCCGGTTCTGGCTGCGCCTGCCCTTTGCGCAATCAAATGCCCCCGGCTATGGCTTGTTTGCCACCAACGCGGCCGGGCGCGGCCGCTGGGCCGAGTTTCCCCAGATCATCTCGGATGATACATTCGTGCGGCTGCAGTTTTCGCCGCACGAAAGGGTGCAGCTGCCGCAAACCTATGCCTGGCCGATGATCGAAGGCTTTGCGCGGCTTAGCCGGGTCCGGGGCCGCCAAGATGCAGGGGTGCGCGAACTTGCACAGCGCTATCCCGGCCTTTTGGAGCGCGAGGCGAAACCTGCCCTGACCTTGCCGCAGCTTGCGCGCCTTGTCCTTCAAGATCCCTTGGGCTTTGCGGCCTATTCAGCCGTCGCGCTGCGCAGCCGCCTGATGCGGCGGTCGAGGGGTTTCATTCGGGGTAGATAGCCATCCGTGTTAAGATTTTTTCCCTGCCAATCTGTAAGCTAATTCTTTCCCCTCCTTACCCTTGCTTGGTAAAACGCGGTCCTGATCCAAAGCAGTTGCACACCCGACCGCTGCATGACCGTGTCAATGAAATAACCGACGGAAACGGACAAATTGATGAAAAAGCAGATCGTTCTTCACGTTGGTATGGACAAGACGGGGACGACGACCCTTCAGCAGTTCTTGCATGGCATGCGCGCGCAGCTTGAAACAGCGCATGGCCTTTTGGTGCCGCGCACCGGCCAATGGTCGGATCATTCGCATCATCCTTTCGCCTTTACCGCCTTGGGAGTGAACGGGTTCAAGGTTACGGACATCGAAACACTGTTTGGCGACCTGGAAGCAGAAATGTCCGCAAGTGACGCCGACCAGGTTCTGCTGTCCTCCGAATGTCTGTTCAAGGTGCCGTACAGCCAACCGAACAGCCCGATCTGGATGCAATTTCGACGTCTTTTTTCACGGGTCAGGATCGTCATCTATGTCAGGCGGCAAGACAGCTGGATTGAATCGAGGCACCGACATTCCATCGTTAGCGGCCGAGAAATTTCCATCGAAAGCTTGGCAGAACCCTTTTTTGCCGACTACCGGACATATATCGATCAATGGGCCAATCTGTTCGGCAAGGACAATGTCACCGTCAGGCCGTTTGAAAAACAACAATGGGTCAACGGCGATATCTGCCAGGACTTTCTGTCGACGCTGGGCCTTCCATCGGGGGATGCGCTTTCGTTTACGGCGGCCGAAAACCAATCCTTTTCAAGCGCGGACGTACTTTTTCGATCCCGGTTGCACAGCTTGGGTCTGACACCGCCGAACTTGACCCGGATCAACCAAATTCTGGGGGGCCGGTTGCAGGAGGACTTGCCAAACTCCCCCATGATCTCACCCTCCCAAGCGCGCGAGATCATCCATCGGTACGAGGCGAGTAACGCAGGGATCGCGCGGGATTATCTGGGGCGAGAGTCAGGGGTTTTGTTTCTGGATCCTCTGCCCTGCGATGAAAATTGGGCACCGCCCTGCCTGACATTACAAACCGTGCAGGCGATTGCCGCAGCGATCGGTGCCACCGACTGGGAGTTGTACCGCGCGCTGTGCAAAGCAATTCAAGACAACGGTCCTTCCACGGTCGAGATGGCCGAGGAAGATCCACTTTTGATCGGTTTCGCCAATGATCCCGAAACGCTGCTTGGCTTTGCGCAAACCACAATCGGCAGATTGCAAAAAGAGCGTGATCAGGAAAGGCAGGCCCGGGATGCGCAGGCAGAGGATATGCAGTTTCAAATTGCGCAACATGACCGTCTGATCGGCGATCTGAACACCCAAATTGAACACCAAGGTCTGCAGATTGCAGAGCGCGACGCGCAGATCACCCTGTTGAAAGACCAATTGAGCAGGCTTATGGAATCGCGGTCATGGCGTCTGACGCGGCCAGTCCGCGCGACGACAACGTTGGTGCGCAAGGTCGCATCCGCCCTTCAAGATCGGAAAAGCTAAGCCTCAGATCTTAGGCCGCATCCCGGGATTGGACGCACGAGCACCAGTAACGGCGCAGGGATGTTGGGTGTTGGACGCGGGCTTGTCCGCGCACGCCCTCCACCTTCACCAGCGCAATCCGGGGCAGGCGTTTGCTGCAGCCTTGACGGATCAAGGCGCGGCACAATTCATCGCCCCCTCGTTTCAATTCTGTAGGCCGCTGCCCAGCCGCCTATGCAAAGGGATCGGGGGCAATGTTCGCCCCGCAGACCAACACCGCCACCCGCTCTCCCTTGGCGGGTCGATAGCGCCCGCTTGTCAATGCGGCCAGCGCGACCGCCCCGGCAGGTTCCACCAATTGGCGCAAACTGCCCCACAAGAGCTGCTGTGCGGCGGTGATTGCGGCCTCGTCCACCAGAACCGATGTGACCGACCCTTTCGCCAACCCATAGCAGATTGCGCCGATCTGGCTGGCCCCCAAGGCATTTGCGGCGATCCCGCCCACCTCTACCTTCGCTTGGGGCCCCTCCTGTAGGGCACGGTTCAAGGTCGGCGCCAACTCCGGCTCCACCGCGACGACCTTGCGCCGCCCGCCCAGCCACGCCAAAGCGCCCGCAATCAACCCGCCGCCGCCGACGGCGATCAACACGGTATCGGCGGCAAGACCTTGTGATTCCCATTCGCGCATCAAGCTGCCTTGGCCAGCGACGGTGGCGGGCGCGTCATAGGGATGCACCTGCATTGCGCCCGTCCGCGCCGCGTGGGCCGCCGCAAGCGCCGCCGCGTCGGCGTAAAACCCCGGCACCACAACGCAGTCTGCACCTTGTGAGCGGATCAAGGCGATCTTGGCCGGACCGGCGATTTGCGGGACATAGATCGTGGCCGGCAATCCCAGCCGTGCCGCAGCGAAGGCCACCGCCGCCCCATGATTTCCGCCGCTGGCCGCAACGACCCCTGAGGCCGGCACCGGACCAGACAGAAGCGCGTTGAACGCACCCCTTGCCTTGAAACTGCCGGAATGCTGCATCTGCTCCATCTTCAACTCAACAGGGCCGACGCCCGGCACCTCCAGCGTCAAGACGGGCGTCTGGCGCACATGGCCCGCCACCCGCTGGCCTGCCGCCTCAATCTGTTCCTGCCAATCCATGTCGCGTCTCCTTCCCATGTTGGACGTAACCCTATAGGTCTTGGGCGTAAGGTCCAGTGTGCAGGATAAGATGAAAGACGAACCCCGCCCCCACCCGTTTCGTGACTCCAACCAAGATATCGCCGCGACGAACCGACTGCCCGATACCCCGCAAACCCGAGCACCAGCGTATCGTTTGGCCTTTGCCGATACCGAATTCATGACCCGGGAAGAATTGCGACCGGTTCGGTTGCAGCTGGAACTTTTGAAACCGCAGATGATTTTGGACGAGCGCGGCATTCAATCGACTGTCGTTCTGTTCGGCGGTGCGCGCATTCCGTCCGGCGAAAATCGCCACAAGGCCAAAACCCCCATTCTTGCCGATCTGTCGAGCTTTTATGAGGAAGCCCGCCGGTTCGCGAGGTTGATCACCGAACGATCCTTGCAGCATTACGGTCGCGACTGGGTGATCTGCACGGGCGGGGGCCCCGGAGTGATGGAGGCGGGAAACCGCGGCGCAGATGAAGCGGGTGGCCAATCCATTGGCCTGAACATTGTGCTGCCTCATGAACAAGCCCCCAACGCCTTTGTGACGCCGGACTTTTCCTTCAACTTTCACTACTTCGCCATTCGCAAGATGCATTTCTTGATGCGCGCCCGTGCGCTGTGCATCTTTCCCGGTGGTTTTGGCACCTTGGACGAAATGTTCGAAGCCCTGACCCTGATCCAGACCGGACGGATGAAGCCGATCCCATTTTTGCTGTTTGGCCGTGCCTGGTGGGAGCGGATCATCGACTGGCAGCATCTGGCCGAGGCGGGCGTGATCGCCGAGTCGGACTTGTCATTGTTTCAGATTGTCGAGACAGCCGAAGAGGCGATCGCCGCCATCGATGGTTGGGGCACCTAAAGACCCAACAGACCCGGCAAATCGGCCATGTCGCCAAACAGAATCGCGCCTTGTTCGGCCAAGGCGTCGCCGCCGTGGGGCGCATATCCAAAGCAGCGCATTCCTGCCGCACGGGCCGCGCGCGCACCGGTTGCGCTGTCTTCGATCACCACGGCGCGGGCAGGATCCACACCCAATTGACGCGCGGCATGAAGATAAAGATCGGGGGCGGGTTTGGGGCAGCCCAAGGTTTGGCCCGAATACAGATGCCCCGCAAAGGCGTCGCGTATCGCCGGGTGCTGGCCCAAGGTGATCGCCATCTTTTCATCCGACCCGTTGGATCCGATGGCCATCGGGATCCCTGCCGCCGACAACCGTGCCACGACGGCGGTGATTCCCGGCACCAAGGGCACGCCCTGCCGCAACTTGGCATAAAGCCGCTGGTAAAAGCCATCGACCCAGTCCGCCGGCAAATCCGCGCCAAGACCCCGTGCCTTTTCGTAGAGCCCCGCCACGGTACCCCCCAGAAAAAGACGTTCCATCCCGGCGGTGTCAAGCGGCAGGCCAGCATCGGCAAGTTCTTGGCCCAGAAGGGAAAAGGCGATACCCTCGCTGTCGACGACAACACCGTCGCAATCGAACAAAACGGCTGATGGAGTCATTCTTGAGCTTTCAGGATGGTGACGACGGTGTCGCCATATTTGCGCTGATCCAACCGGGCGAAACCGGGCAAAAGGGCGGGGGCGCTGCCCTCCTCCCAGATGACAAGCGCCCCCGGCGCAAGCCAGTTGCCGTTCCGGCAAGAGGCAAGCGCAATCTCTCCGAGGCCTTTACCATAGGGAGGATCGAGGAACAGCACAGAAAATGGGCCGCCGCGGTTTTCGGGTAATTTTCTGATGTCAAATCGCAAGATATCGGTTTCACCTTCGGCGCGCATCAGCGCGATATTCCGTTTGATAAGCGCGCGTGCCACTGGCCCGTCATCCACAAAAGAACACCAAGCCGCGCCGCGCGATAACGCCTCAAGGCCCAGTGCCCCGGTGCCGGCAAACAGATCAAGCACCCGGGCCCCGGCCAGCGGGCTGCCATAGCCGCCATTGATCAGCAGGTTGAAAATCGCTTCGCGGACGCGGTCGGAGGTCGGGCGCAGATGCGCTTGTGCATCTCCGTCGCCCACGAGGGCCAGTTGCAGACCGCGCGCGCGGCCCCCGATGATCCTCATGCTTTCAACAGGTCTTTCAGGACTGTGCCCGGATCGGCCAAGGCCGCCTTTGAGGGCGACTTCCCGCTTTCGATCAGTCGCTTGCCCACCATGTAACCGCGGGGATCATTCATCGCGTCGACGGCCAGCAGCGTATCGGCCTTGAAATACCAAAACGACACGGCGTCCCCCTCGGGCCCGCGCGTGACGATGGAATCATAGCCGGTGTTCAGTCCGGCAATCTGCAGTTTGCAATCGTACTGATCCGACCAGAACCAAGGCTTCGCGTCGTAGGGTTTGCCCGCGCCCATGATGTTTTCGGCCACAGCTTCGGCCTGATCGATGGCATTGCCCACCGATTCAAGGCGCAGCCGACCGCCTTTGTAAGGGAAACTCGCGCAATCCCCGGCGGACCAGATATGCGGATCGGACGTGCGGCCAAATTCATCGGTCTTGATGCCGTTTTCGATCGTCAAACCCGCCGCTTCGGCCAAGGCGGTTCCCGGTAGGATGCCGACCCCGGCGATCACGAAATCGGCTGGCAGTTCTCGTCCATCTGCAAGACGCACGCCCGTCACCCGGTCTTGGCCCAAAAGGCGGTCAAGCCCGGTGGATTCCAGAATGGTCACGCCATGATCTTGGTGCAATTTACGCACATAGTCACTGGTTTCAGGTGCCGCGACCCGCTGCAAGATGCGCGGGGCCATTTCCAGCACCGTCACCTCCAACCCCATTTTTCGGGCCACTGCGGCCGCTTCCAACCCGATGTAACCGCCACCCACAATCACCACGCGCCGCCCAGCGCCGAATTCGGGGCGCATCGCATCGACATCCGCCAAAGTACGCACGGTAAAGACGCCCGCCATATCCCCGCCGATGGCCGACGGCAGCTTGCGCGGTGTCGATCCTGTGGTCAGGATCAGGTCTGAATAAACAAGGACCTGCGAGCCGAGCGTTACTGTTTGTGCGGCAGCATCAATGGCGGTGACGTGCGTTCCGAGCAGCAGGGTTATGTTCTGGTCGGCGTAAAAATCCGACGAGCGCAGCCAAAGACGCTCTGCCTCCATGTCGCCCAGAAGATAGGCCTTCGACAAGGGGGGGCGCTGATAGGGGGGGCTTGGCTCTTCGCCAATCAGGGTGATCTGCTCGTCAAAACCCAAAGCCCGCAGTTTGGCCACCGCCGCCGCCCCAGCTTGGCCAGCCCCTACCACAACGATATGCGTCATCACATTGCCCTCTGGTCGTCTACGTTGGCAAACCCTATATCCCTGACTGACGCAAACGCAACGCAAGAGGGACGAGATATGACGATTTCAGTGGGATCCAAACTTCCTGAGGCAACGCTGTTGTTCATGGGAGACAATGGCGCGGAGGCAGTTTCGATGGCCTCCAAACTCAAGGGCCGCAAGGTGGTGATCTTTGGCTTGCCTGGCGCCTATACCGGTACCTGCACCACCTCGCATGTGCCATCGTTCATGCGCGTGGCAGACAAGTTGCACGCCAAAGGCGTGGACGAAATCATCTGCCTGTCGGTGAACGACCCCTTCGTCATGAAGGCCTGGGGCGAGAGCACCGGTGCCGCCGCCAAGGGCATTACATTCCTTGCCGATGGGGATGCCAGCTTTACCAAGGCCGCGGGACTGGAATTTAGCGTGCCGCATCTGGCCTTCTTTGATCGTTCCAAGCGCTATGCACTGTATGCCGTGGACGGGGTTGTAAGCGTGATGAACATGGGCGAAGAATCGAACGCATGTGAGATTTCGGGCGGCGAGGCGATGCTGGCCGCGATCTGAAACGATTGATCAGGCGAGTCCGCGCCCAGCGGCGCGGGCTTCGCACAAGCAGGAAATAGGTTCCGAATGGTCGCGCACAACGGTCGCCTGATCGGCAATCTTGTCCATCATGCGGGCAAGAGCGATATCCAGTTCCGATAATCCGTTGCAGTCATGCGTGACAAGCGTCACATCAACCACATTGTATTTGTTGGACCATTCGGGATGATGCCCCGCTTTTTCTGCTGCCAATGCCGCGCGCGTCATGAACCCCCAAGCCTCTGAGAAATTCTTGAACTTCCACACCTTGCGGATGGCATCGCGCGAGGGAACGGCACCCCAACCGGTTTCGCCCAAGGCAGGCAAAAGGGCCGCGCGATCTGTAACGGAAAGGGGTGTTGCCATGGCTATAGTCCTTTAATCTTGATCGGTTTGCAGGGTTTTGCGGAAAGGTCCGTAGGCGGTGAGCACTTCTATCTCTTCGTCAACGGCACGGCGTTCTTGGGCAAGGTAGCGCACGACGGCCTCGCGGAAGCCCGGATCGGGAATATAGTGCAACGAATAAACGGGAACGGGCAGATAGCCCCTTGCAAGTTTATGCTCGCCCTGCGCGCCCGCTTCGACCCGCAAGCCATGGTCGATGGCAAAATCGATAGCTTGATAATAACACAGTTCGAAATGCAGGCAGGGGAAATCGGCAAGGCAGCCCCAGTAGCGGCCAAAAAGCGTATCACGCCCAATGAAATTCAGCGCACCGGCCACCGCACGCGCACCATCGAAGGCCAAAACCAACAGAACATCATCGCGCAGTGTTTCGTGCATAAGGTCAAAAAAGCGCCGCGTCAGATAGGGCGTGCCCCATTTGCGGCCGCCGGTATCTTGGTAAAACGCCCACATTGCCGCCAGATGTTCCGGCAAGATCTGATCACCGGTCAATGCCTTGATCGTCAACCCGTGCGAGCGTGCCGTCTCACGTTCTTTTCGGATCATCTTGCGCTTGCGGCTGGACAACTGGCTTAGAAAATCATCGAAGCTGCGGTAGTTGCGATTTTCCCAATGATATTGCTGGGTCATGCGCAGCGCAGTCTCGCGGTGGCCATCCAGAGCGAGGGCCTCCTCTTCGGTGCAAAAGGTGATGTGCAGGCTGGACAGGCCATTTCCTACGGTCAGATCGATGGCCGCATCCAAAAGCGCGGTGCGGTGGTGTATCGCGCCCAGAAACCGCCGCCCGGTCGCCGGGGTAAAGGGAACTGCGGCTTGCAGTTTGGGATAGTATTGACCGCCCGCACGTTGAAAGGCATCGGCCCAGCTGTGATCAAAAATGTATTCCCCTTGGGAATGGGATTTCAAATACAGCGGCATTGCAGCAACGGCGACGCCATTTTCTTTTAATATCAGAGGTTTTGGTTGCCATCCCGTGCCGGTGCCTGTGGATTTTGACCGATCCAGTGCAGCAAGAAACCGATGGGTGGTAAAAGGATCAATCGCGCGCCCCGTGCTGGATTCTGGGCAGGCGAGCGCATCCCATTCGGCGGCCGGAATTTCGGCCATGGCATTGAGCAGGGAAACGTCGCGCGTCATGGACAGCCCCGGTGTTTCCGCCCCCGGGATCCGAGGGGGAGGTTAACGAAACAGATCAAGTGGGTCAGCGCAAGAGAAGGTCAAGTGCCCAGGGCGGCAGGATAGTCTTCGAAGGTGATATTCTGCGCCAGTTTGCGTGCCTCTTGTTCGGCCAAGGCGGAACGGATCGTCCAACACAAAATGACTGCGCCGTGCGCCGCCAGCGCCGCGACGCGCGCGCGGGCCAAGTCTTTGGCCTCGTGGCTGATGAAACTGCTTTCTGTGCGATCATAATCAGGGATTTCGCGCAGATCGGCACAGCGCGCCGGATCAAGGGGGGCCCAATCGGCAGGATCATAGGCCGACGTGGTCAGCCCGCGTGGGATATGCGGGGCAAGACGGGCAAGATGGGCGATGGAGTGGGGGTTAAAGGACATCACGGCGACAGGGCCCCGATACACCGACAGAGCCGCCGCCGTGACCATTTCAAGCCGGGCATCGGTCTGTGACATGGTGTCGGTCTGATCCTTGATTTCGATCAACAGGGGTACCTTTCCCCGTATTTCGTCCAAGACCTGTGTCAGCGTGGGAACCGGGTCGGCACTGTCGCGCAGCGTCAAAGCTTGAAGTTCAGCCAAGGTCAGATCGCGCACAAAGCCTGACCCGTCGGTTAGTCGTTCAAGCCATTCATCGTGAAACACAACGGCAACCCCATCGTGCGTGAGTTGCAGATCAATCTCGATGCCATAGCCTGCGGAAACTGCCGCACGAACCGCGCCGATGGAGTTTTCGGGCCGGCCAGCGGCCCGGTTGTGATAGGCGCGGTGGGCGATGGGTGTGGTTACAAAGGCTGAGGGCAGGGATGGGCGGGTCATTTGATTTCGAAGATGGCTTCGATTTCAACGGCAACTCCCAACGGCAAGGACACCGCCGAGACTGCCGAGCGCGCGTGACGCCCAGCCTCGCCCAGCGCTGCCACCATGAAATCTGAGGCGCCGTTGATCACCTTTGGCTGATCGGTGAAATCCGCGGTGGAATTCACAAAACCCACAAGCTTGACCGCCCGGACCACCCGCGACAAATCCCCGCCACAGGCTTTTTTCAACTGTGCCAACAAAGAGATCGCGCAGGTCTTGGCCGCATCCGCGCCCGCGGCCACATCCATATCTGCGCCCAGCCGTCCCTTGATCAGGCCACCCGCGTTCTGGCTGATTTGGCCGGAGATATGAACCAAAGAGCCCACCACAACAAAGGGCACATAATTGGCCGCTGGCGCAGGCGCATCGGGCAGAACAACGCCGAGTTCGGCAAGGCGGGTTTCAATTGCGGACATGGCAGCCTCCTGTTGATTTGGGGGCACGCTAACCGGGCGATGGGCCCCCGGCAAGCCAAAGACCGTCATCCAATGACGTGATCAGCTTTCGCGGAAGGCCATGTTGAAATAATCGGTAAAGGGCTTCAGAAGATAGGCCATGGGCGTGCGCGCACCAGTCTGGATCATCGACTGGACCGGCATTCCGGGCAAGAGTACCTGATTGCCCAGTTTTTCGCGCTCTCCGGGGTCCAATGTGATTTCGGCCCGGTAGAAAGAGGCTTTGCTGGCCTGATCTGTCAAGGAATCAGCAGAAATTGAGACCAGTTTGCCCATCAAAACCGGGGTGGTGCGGGCAGAGAAGGCGGCGAAGGTGACGCTGACCTCTTGGCCGACATGCACTTCGTCCACATGTATCGGAGAGATCTGCGCAACGATCACCAAGGGGCGGTCCTGCGGTATCAGATACAAAACCGGATCGGCGGCCCGCAAAACGGCCCTTGGCGTGGTGACCTGAAGACCCAGAACGATGCCCGACACCGGCGCGCGAATTTCCAGCCGGCTGATCCGCTCGAGCAAGGCGCGGCGGCGTTCGGCAAGTTCCAGAATCTGAGGGCCAATTTCGCGCAGTTGAGTGTTGGCCTCTTCGCGCCGCACGGCCTGAAGACGCAAAATCTCCAACTCCACCTCGGTCGCGCGCCCTTCGCTGGCCGCTTTGTTGGCCATCAATTCGCCGACCGACCCTTCAAGTTCGGCGATCTGCCGTTCAAGCTCCAGAACGGTGGCGGACTGTGTCAGCCCCTTTTCCAGCAAGGTCTTGCGATCAGCCAGTTCCTGATTGATCAGGCCGGTTTGGGTGCCTTGTGCCGCAATTTGTGCATTTACGCCGTCAACCTGGGCGCTGATCTGTTCCAAGCGGCGGTGCAACTGGTCAATCTGCCGCGCGAGCGTGTCTTTGCGGGCCAAAAACAGGCTGGTTTGCCCATTGATCTGTTCGGCAACATCTGCGCGGGCGGTGGCCAGAGTAACAAGGTCGCCGGGGTACACGGGTTCATCCATGTCGTCACGCTCGGCCTCCAACCTGGCGCGGCGGGCCTGACTTTCAAAAAGCTGGCCCTCGACGATCGACAGTTCTGATTTCAGAAGGCTGCCATCCAGCGTGATCAAAAGATCGCCCGCCTTCACTGTTTGCGCCTCGACCACGGAAATGGATTCGACCACCCCGCCATCCGGGTGTTGGACGATCTGGCGGTTTTGATCCACCTGAACCTGCCCCGGGGCCACAATCGCCCCCGAGATGCTGGTGCCGACCGACCAAAAGCCAAACCCGAACACCAAAACGCCCAGCGTCAGCAGTCCGCCAAGAATGGGGCCGCGCGCGGACAGAGCCGCAAGTGCCCCCTTTTTCACGGGCGGCATGCTCATGATACACCCCCGGGTCCACTGGACCGAACGATTTCCGTATGGTTTTTCACCATTTCGCGCAGGACGGTGTCTCGCGGGCCAAAGGCACGGCGCGCGCCATCTTCCAGAACCAACAAAAGATCACATTCCTGAATGGCGGCGGGCCGGTGCGCCATGATTAGCACCGAGCGGCCTTTGTCTTTCATCGCCCGGATTGCAAGGTTCAGCGCCATCGACCCATCGTTGTCCAGATTGGAATTCGGTTCATCCAGAACCAAAAACACCGGATCGCCATAAAGCGCGCGCGCCAGACCGATCCGCTGCATCTGCCCACCGGACAAGCGCCCCCCAATGGCCGATATCTTTGTATCGTATCCCTCGGGCAGACGGGTGATCATGTCATGCGCGGCCGCCAATTGCGCCGCGGCCACGATCTTGGCATCATCCCGTTCGGCCGACAGACGCGAGATGTTTTCGGCAATCGTGCCTTCAAACAGCGTGATCCGCTGCGGCAAATAGCCGATGTAGCTTCCCAATGTATCAGGATCATACTGGTCCAACGTGGCCCCATCGAGCCGCACATTGCCATTGTTGGGCCGCCACGCGCCGATCAGCGCCCGAGCGAGCGAGGATTTGCCCGCCCCCGATGGCCCGATCACGCCCAAAGCCTGACCGGGCTCCAGCTTGAAATTGACCATTTTCAGGACGGGCAAGGATTCGCCCGGAGGGACCACGGTCAGGTTTTGAACCTCAAGAATCGCGCGGGGGCGCGGCAAAACTGTGCGCTCCGGCTCTGGCGGTACACGGGACAGCAATTCCGACAGGCGACGGTTCGCCTCTTGGGCGCGGGTCACAACAGCCCATTGGCCAATAGACTGTTCGATCGGAGCCAAGGCACGGCCCAAAAGGATCGACCCTGCAATCATCGCCCCCGATGTCAATTCGCCGCGCAGCACAAGCCAGGCCCCCAGGCCCAGCATGGCCGACTGCAGGAACATGCGGAAGGTTTTGGTCATGGCGCTGAAATTGCCCGACAGATCGCTGGCTTCCAAGGTGTTGCCCAGCGCCTGTTGGCGTGCGCCCTGCCATCTGCTGAACGCAGAGCCGACCATGCCCAAGGCCTGAATGGCTTCGGCCTCTTGCTTGATCTGGTCCGACATCAATTCGGCACGCAGCGTACTGCCATTGGCCCGGTTGATCGGGCCTTGGGTCATTCTTTGGTTGAGGACGGTCACCACGACCAGAACCGCACCCCCACCGACCGCGGCCCAGCCCAAGATGGGATGAAACACAAAAATGGCGGCAAAGAACATCAAGGCCCACGGAATATCGAAAACAGCCATCAAGACGCTGGAGGCCCAAAGCCGTTGGATCGCCTCAAGGTCGCGCTGTGCGGCGGTTGCCAAGGGGTCGCCGGGCAAGATTCCCATGCGGCGCAGCGCCGCCGAAAACACCCGCATATCCAGATTGCTTTGCACCCTTGCACCGATCCGGGCCATCACCCGGGCACGCACAAAATCCAGTATTCCCATGACAAGAAAAAGGAAAATAACCAAAAGGGACAGCGCAAGCAGCGTCGCTTCGGATCGGCTGCCCAACACGCGGTCATAGACCTGAAGCATGTACAGCGGCCCCGTCAGCAGCAGCAGGTTTACAAAGATCGAAAAAAGGAACACCGACCAAAGAAGCGGGCTTTGCGCCCGAATGGCCTTGCGCAGCTCGTCTTTGCCGCGCTTGAATTCAATCTGTGACATTTACTCACCGAATTGGCCCACCCTTCGGCGGGTTTTTACTGTTGCCCGTACTGTGCAACGGCTTGCCCGTTGTCTTGCCTCTGTTGTCATCATATGCCTATTTCAGCAAAATGTAAAAGCTCATGCTTGTTAGACCCGCGTTGAGGCGCTTTGAATGTTCGATAATCTGGTTTCCCTGTGCAAAATCGTCCTTGGATTGGGGTTCGCGTCAAGCCTGCTGGCTTGTGGTCCTGCGGTTGCGCCAAGCGAAATCTCTGATCCGGCAGAAATGCAAAACCGCGACTTTCATGATTTCAACGTTGTCATGGACAAGGCTTTCTTGCGTCCGCTTGGCACCGGTCTTGTCAGCGTGGCACCAAAGCCGCTGCTGGAGGGTGTCTCGAATTTTGCCGATAATCTGGACATGCCAAAGTCGGTTGTGAACGACGTCTTGCAGCTTCGGTTGGGCAAAGCGGTTGAAAACTCCTTGCGGTTTGTCCTGAATACCACCGTGGGCCTTGGCGGCTTGTTCGACCCTGCCACGGCTTTGGGCGTTGCAGGGGATCCGACCGATTTTGGCGAAACCTTGCATGTTTGGGGCATGGCAGAGGGCAATTATGCGGAACTGCCGCTTTTGGGGCCGACCACGGACCGAGACACACTCGGCTCTGTTGTTGACTTGGCCATGAACCCGCTGCGGCTGATCATACCTTCGGACTATGCCTATCTTCCGACGGCGGCCAATGTGACTGCAACGATTGGTGATCGGGGCCGCTATTCCGAAACCTATGACTCTGTCCTATATGATAGCGCAGACGGATATGCTCAGGCCCGGCTTTTGTATTTGCAAAACCGCCGATATGAACTTGGGATGACCGCCGCCGAAGACGCTTATGCAGACCCTTATGAGGATCCCTATGCCCAGTGACTCCCTGTCTATCTCTCGCCGCGCCTTTGGCGCTGGCCTTGCTGCGGGAACGGGTTTTCTGGCCTTTGCCCTGCCGGTTCGGGCCCTGACAGTTGATCAGGCACGTGGCCTGATCGACAAGGTCGTTTCCGAAGTGAACAGCGTGATCAGTTCCGGCAAATCCGAAGCCGCGATGTTCAAGGATTTTGAACGCATTTTCGCAACCTATGCCGATGTTGCAACCATTGGCAGATCGGCCCTTGGCGTGGCCGCAAAACTGGCCAGCGCCGCGCAGATGACCGCCTTTACCAAGGCATTTCAGGGGTATCTAAGCCGCAAATACGGGCGCCGCTTCCGAGAATTCATCGGGGGCGAGATAACGGTGACCGATTGCAAACCCGTGAAAAGCTTTTTCGAAGTGATTTCAACGGCCTCGCTTCAGGGCGAAGCGCCTTTCGATCTTCGTTGGCATGTGTCGGACAAGTCGGGAAAAAACCTGTTCTTCAACATCATCATCGAAGGGGTCAACATGCTGGCTTCCGAGCGGACCGAAATCGGTGCGATGTTGGACAAGAATGGCGGCGATTTGAATGCCACCATCGAGATGATGAAAACCATCTGACCTAAGGCCCGCGTTCCTTACGGATCGCGAGCTTTGGCTTGCCTTAATCCTTCTTGCCAAACAACCGTTGCAAGAACCCGCCGCCTGATTTCTTTTCTTGAACGACGGGTGGTTGGGTTTGCGACGGAAGGGACGCATCTGGAAAGGCCGGATCGGCCTGACCCTGCGGATCTTGTTGTGGCATCGCCCGTGGTTCGGGAATGATCATTGGCAAAGGCGTCGGTGTCATGCCTTCGACAATACGCATCATGGTTTCATGCCAGATTTCGGCCGGCAGTCCGCCGCCGGTGACCCCGGCCAAGGGCGTGTTGTCGTCATACCCCATCCAGACACCCGCCACATAATCGGCGGTGAATCCGATGAACCAGGCATCGCGCGCGGCAGACGTGGTGCCGGTCTTGCCCGCCACTTGCCACCCGTCCAGACGTGCCTTCGTTCCGGTTCCCCGCTCTACCCCTTGGTTCATCATGTAAATCAGTTGCAAGGCGGCATCCTGAGATATCACACGCTGCCCGATCCCCCCTCCGGGACCGATCAGCGCCTCATTCTCGCCTTTCAGGCGCAGGGCATTCATTCCGTAGGGGGTAACCGAAGATCCGCCGTTCAGGATACCCGCATAGGCGCCGGTCATCGTCAGCAAGGTGGATTCGGATGCGCCCAGCGCCAGTGCGGGGCCCGCCGCCAAATCGCTGGTAAGCCCGAAGCCTGAGGCGACTGCGCGCACCGCTTCGCGGCCAGCGGCTTCTGAAACCTTGACGGCCGGAATGTTGCGACTTTCGGCCAAGGCATCGGTCAACGTGATCATGCCCTTGAACTTATTGTCATAATTATCCGGAGACCAAGGACCCGATCCGGGGATATTGATCGTCAACGGGCGATCATCGACAAAGTCCATCGGACTCCACCCCAGGTTCAGCGCGGCGGCATAGACAAAAGGTTTGAAAGTTGATCCGGTTTGCCGAAGCGCCTGAGTCGCGCGGTTGAACGCCCCGGCATCTTGGGTTTTGCGCCCCCCTACCATCGCGCGGACGGCACCATCAGCCGACATAACCACGATCGCTGCCTGCGCCTTTGACCCATCTTTGATTTTGTTTTCAAACACCCAAGCCAGGGCTTCTTCGGCCTTGGCTTGCATGGCAGGGTCAAGCGTGGTGTCGATAATCACGTCTTCCGTTGTCTCGGACGTCAGAAAGGCGGGCGCACTTTCCATGACCCAATCAGCAAAAAATCCGCCCGAAGACTGCGCCGCGGCAGCCGAGAGTTGAGCGGGATTGGCTTTCGCCTCCTGTGCCTCGGCTGTGGTCAAATACCCTTGTTCCAACATCAGATCGATGATCACTGCTGCGCGGTCTTGGGCGCGTTTGAGATTGTTGGTGGGCGCATATTTGGACGGCGCTTTGAGCAGGCCCGCCAGCATGGCCGCCTGCGCGGGGCTGACCTTGTTGGCGCTGATTCCGAAATAACGTTGGGCGGCGGCCTCAAAACCTCGGGCGCCGGCCCCCAGATAGGCGCGATTGAAATAAATCGTCAGGATATCGGCCTTGGAATACTTGGCCTCCATCGCCATGGCATAGGGAATTTCCTTGACCTTTCGCCAGACGCCGCCACTGCGGCAATCCGCCTCGTAGTCGGCTTCGGATGCCCATGCACTGGCGACATAGGGCACGCCCAGACACAACAACTTTGCCACTTGCTGCGTGATGGTGGACCCGCCATTGCCTTCCAAAGGCCCACGCCCGGCTGCAATATTGATGCTTATCGCGCTGGCAATGCCGCGCGGGCTGACGCCAAAATGGCGGTAAAATCGTTTGTCTTCGGTGGCGACAACCGCGTTCAGCAAATAAGGCGAGACCGTATCAGAGGTGATCTGCCCGCCAAACGTTTCGCCGCGCCAAGCGAACACGGCGCCGTCCCTGTCAAGAAGCGTGACCGAACCGCGGGCCCGCCCATCCAGAAGATCGTTTACCGGTGGCAGTTGGCTGTAGAAGTAAAAGACCACCCCGGCCAATCCCATGGCTGCCACAAGGCCAACGCGCCACGTCACCCCCCAAAGAATGCGCCAGATCCACAAGATGAAACGAACAATGAAGCCGTGCCGACGGGCGGCGGGTTTTTTGGGGCGGCCCGGCCCACCCGTAGGTTTGCGGTTTTGCGGGGGCTTTGGCGGGACTGTGCGACCGGGATAGCGCCGATCCGCCACCAACGATCCGCGTCCTTTTGACGTTGCGGCCATACCTGCTCTGCCCTTTTTAATCTTTTAACGCGAGTCTATCCGACTTTTCCATCGTTGTGGAGACCGGACTGACGATGACCAGATCCCAAAACCGCCCGAAAAAACAGCACGGGTGTGATGCATTGCTTATCTTTTCATCATTGCAATCTTTTCGGGTTGTTTGCCCATCCGATGGGTTGCGCTGCACATGCAGCGTAACCCTGATTGGAACGCAGGCCATGGGATGTTCCTGCGGCGATTTAAGAAGGGGTGCGTCATGAAGATGATCATTGCCGCCATCAAGCCCTACAAGCTGGACGAGGTTCGCGAAGCGCTGACCACGATCGGCGTGCGGGGGATGATGGTTACGGAAATTAAGGGGTTTGGAACGCAATCCGGTCACACGGAAATTTACCGCGGTGCGGAATATGCTGTGAACTTTGTACCGAAAATGCGTCTGGAAATCGTCGTCGCTGACGGAATGGTTGAAACCGTTGTTGATGCGATCACCAAAACCGCGCGGACCGGCAAGATCGGTGATGGCAAGATTTTCGTCATGGATGTCGAGAAAGCCCTGCGCGTGCGCACGGGCGAGACCGACGATGACGCGCTGTAAGATAGGGCAAGGGGAAATCACAAAATGAAATCGATTTTGAAATTGGGCGGGTATGGGGCGATGGCCTCATTGGCCCTCGCCAGTTTGCCCGCTTGGGCACAAGAGGCCGCAGGCCCGATCAAGGCCCCCGATGCCGCCGCAATGGCTGGCATGGTCAACAAGGGTGACACCACCTGGATGCTGATTTCATCGGCATTGGTCCTTTTGATGGCCATCCCGGCCCTGGGTTTGTTCTATGGCGGCCTTGTGCGCACAAAGAACATGCTGTCCGTCCTGATGCAGGTTTTCATGATCGTCGCGATCGTGGCCGTGATCTGGGTGGTCTATGGCTATTCGGTTACGTTCACGGGCGGCGGGCCGTTCATCGGCGGGTTTTCGAAGATGTTCCTTGCGGGGGTCAACACCGGCACCTACGCGGCGACCTTCTCAAACAACGTTTATATTCCTGAGTATGCCTTCGTCATTTTCCAGATGACCTTTGCCTGCATCACACCGGGCCTGATCGTTGGTGCCTTTGCCGAACGCATCAAGTTCTGGCCGCTGATGCTGTTTTCGGTTTTGTGGGTGACCGCGGTCTATTTTCCTGTCGCGCACATGGTTTGGTACTGGGCAGGACCGGACTTCCTGTCGGACAACACGGCAGATGCGGGCTATCTTTGGGGCATGGGCGCCTTGGACTTTGCGGGCGGTACCGTCGTGCACATCAATGCCGGAATCGCCGGTCTGGTGGGCTGCCTTGTGATCGGCAAGCGTGTGGGCTTTGGCAAGGAAAACATGGCGCCTCATTCGCTGACCATGACCATGGTCGGGGCATCCATGCTGTGGGTGGGTTGGTTCGGCTTCAACGCTGGATCCAATCTGGAAGCCAACGGCATCACGGCGCTGGCCTTTATCAACACCTTTGTCGCCACCGCGGCGGCTGCCTTGGCTTGGGTGTTGGTTGAACAGCTGAAGCAAGGACGTCCGTCCCTTTTGGGGGCTGTCACAGGTGCGGTTGCCGGACTTGTGGCGATCACCCCCGCCTCGGGCTTTGCAACGCCGATGACCTCGATCGTTCTGGGGCTTGTCGTCTCGCCGATCTGTTTCTTCTTTGTGTCTTATGTGAAGGGCAAATTGAAGTATGACGACAGCCTTGATGTGTTCGGGGTCCATTGCGTCGGCGGAATCGTCGGGGCCATTGCCACCGGAATCGTCGCCGATCCTTCATTGGGCGGTCAGGGGTGGTTCGACTATACGGTTTTCCCAGCGGTGGCGGGGACCTATGACATGGGCGCGCAGGTTGTGACCCAAATCAAGGCCGTGTCGATCACACTGCTTTGGTCGGGTGTTGTGTCTTTCATCCTGTTCAAAGGGATCGACATGATCTTTGGACTTCGTCCGTCGGCGGACGACGAACGTCAGGGACTTGATCAAACGTCGCATGGCGAAAGCGCTTACAACATGTGATCGAACGGGTTAGCGGCGGGCGACCTCCTCCCCGCCTGCCGCACCTCTGGAACGGCCCGCGCATTCCTCCCTCGGCGCGGGCCGTTTCATTTTTGCACGGCGCTGCGCCGAACACCGGGTCAGATCCAGCGCGTGCTGCAGGGCTGTTTGCACCACAAATGCATTGCCATAAAGGCGGGCCAAGCCCGCGGGCCAGATCGCCGCTCGCCATCACCTCGGGCCACAAACAAAGTCTCGCCGACCCGGCCCCGCAGGATCATCCTTTGGCGCAACTGCCCAGCCTTTGACAATGGCAGCATAGGCCGCATCCAAGACGCCTTTTACGCGATCAGACGTCACTTCGGCCTCTGCCAAAACAAAGCGCATCTTGCACCTTGCTTTTGGAATGACACCCGGCAAACACAGATTTCGACAGAGGGTCAAAAAAATTGCTCATAACAAGATCCGTTTGACGTCAACTGAAGGCAGAAATCAGCCCGGTCCCTGCCACAGCCAGGATTGCCCCGACCCAGGCCAGCGGCGGCGGTGCACGGCGCGTGACCGCCCAGACCATCGGCAAAATCAGGATGGGCGTGGTTGACGACAGGGTCGAGACGATGCCCACATCGCCAAGCGCCAGTGCGGCCATCAGCAACGACATGCCCAGAACCATCCCAAACACCGCCGACAAGGCCACGTGCCGCAGATCGCGTGGGGTAGGGTTTTGGTTGGTCCGGGCCAAGGGCAGGGCCATCAGGGCCAGGAAGAACAAAAACCCCAACCCCGAGCGGATCGCCATCGCCGTAAAGGGTTCCGCCCCGCTGGCCATCGCGGGCCGCGCCAAAAGACTGCCCGTCGCCTGACCCAAGGCCGTGATTCCGCCCAGCGCGATTCCCAGCCAAAGCGGTCGCGTCATGGCTTGTCCGTCAGTCTTTTCGGCCAGAACCGCGAACAAGATGCCCACCAGAATCAAGGCGATTCCCGCCATTTGGCCCACCGTCAGATGCTCGTCCAGAAACAACCAGCCAAGCCCCACCGCAAAAGGCGAGGCAAGCGAGAACAGCACCGACGAAATTCTGGGGCCGGCTACCTGAATTGTGGCCAGATAGGTGGATGTGGCCAGCATTATGCCAACTACGGCAGACCCGGACAGAAGAACAAATTGCCCGAACGTCATCGCCGCCCAGCCGCCTGTGATCACCGAAATGATCAGCAACATCGCAAAGGCCAGACCCATTTGCCAACGGGCCAACTGGAAGACGCCCAGCCGCCCGCCGGTGGCGGAGATGAACATGGCCGAAAGCGCAAAGGTGACCGCCGCCCCCAGCGACAACAGGACGGCGATCATGGGGTCTTACCCGGCCACCGATGCAATCGCCGCCGCAAGGATCGGAACCGTTCTGGCATTTAGCCCCGCGATATTGATCCGGCTGTCGCCGACCATATAGATGCCATGCTGTTCGCGCAGGACGTTGACTTGCGCCTCGCTGAGCCCAAGACGGCTGAACATGCCCCGGTGGGTTGCCACAAAATCAAAGCGATCAGAATTCGTGGCGCGGCGCAACGCATCAGCCAAGGATTGGCGCAGCGACAGCATGTTCAGCCGAACTTCTTCCAGTTCGGATTTCCAATCGGCGCGCAGGGCATCATCTTGCAGGATCATGGTCACCAGACGTGCGCCGTGATCTGGGGGAAAGCTGTAATTCTGACGGTTCAGAAAATTTAGATTGCCCTGCACAACGGCCTTTCGATCCGGCTGCGTGAGGGCGATCAAGACTCCCGTCCGCTCGCGGTAGATGCCGAAGTTCTTGCTGCATGAGGCGGCGATCAGCACTTCTGGGAATGACGCGGCGACCAGACGCGTTGCTTCGGCGTCTTCTTCCAGACCATCACCAAACCCTTGATAGGCCAGATCCACGAAGGGCACTGCGCCGATCTTGGCCAAAAGCGCCACAACTTGCCGCCACTGGTCCATGCTTAGGTTCGCGCCCGTGGGGTTATGGCAGCAGCCATGCAACAAAACGGCATCGCCCGCGCGCACTTTTCCAAGGCCATCCATCAAGCCTGCGAAATCGATGCCGCGCGTGGCTGCATCGAAATAGCGATACTCGGCCATAGGCATGCCCAGATATTTGATGATCGACGGATGATTTGGCCATGTCGGGTTCGAAAGCCAGACCGTGGCTTTGGGGTTGGCAAGCTGGATCAGTTCCAGCGCCTGCCGGATGGCCCCTGTTCCGCCCGGCGTTGCCACCGAAGCTGCGCGATCGGCATACCCTTCGCCCAAGATCATGGACACCATGGCGGCGTTATAGGCAGGCTCACCCGCCAAACCGGTATAGGTTTTGGTTGTTTCGGTTTCCCACAGCATTTTTTCGGCCGTCTTGACCGCCCGCATCACCGGGGTCAGGCCGGTTGCGTCTTTGTAGACCCCAACGCCAAGATCGATCTTGGTGGTCCTTGGGTCATCGCGGTACATGGCGATCAATTGCAGGATCTTGTCTTGCGGCTGCGGGTTCAACGTCTCAAGCATTTGGTTGTTAGCCTTTCTCGACCCCAAGGTCTTCGTACATGCCCCATTCGGACCAGGATCCGTCGTAAAGCGAATGATTCCGGTGGCCGATGCGTTCCAGTGCCAAGGACAGCACAGCCGCAGTCACCCCGGACCCGCATGTTGTGATCACCGGCTTTGACAGGTCGACCCCCGCCTGCGAAAAGATCGCCTTGATCTCCTCCAACGGTTTCATCGTGCCATCGCCGTTCAGCACGGAGGCGAAGGGCACATTCTTTGATCCGGGAATATGACCGGCGCGCAGGCCCGGGCGCGGTTCGGGGGCTTCGCCGCTAAATCGGGCGGCAGACCGGGCGTCGACGATTTCGGCTTCCAGCAATTTGGCCGCATGGGCGACTTGTGTGACATCCTTGACCAGATGGTTCTGGCGGCTTGTTGTCATGTGCCGGTCCTTGACGATGGGCGGCATATCTTCGGTTTCGCGCCCTTCGGCCTGCCATTTGGGCAACCCGCCATCCAAGACTGCCACGTCCAACTTTCCCATCAGTCGGAACGTCCACCAGACCCGGGCCGCGCTGAACAGGCCCGATCCGTCATAAACGACGACTTGATGCCCATCGCCCACGCCCATCGCCCGCATCCGGCTGATGAACTTTTCGGGCGGGGGGGCCATATGGGGCAGGGCAGATCGTTGATCGCTGATGTCGTCAATATCAAAGAACCGCGCACCGGGAATGTGGGCTGCCTGATACTCTGCCTTTGCGTCGCGGTTCTGGGCCGGCATGTACCAGCTTGCATCCAGTATGCGCAGATCAGGGTCTTTCAAATGCGCCGCCAGCCACTCGGTGGACACCAGCGTCTTGGGATCGTCTTGAAACGCAGCAGGCATGGGCATGTCCTGAACAAAAGGTATTTGCCCCGCACTACCGCCCCGACCCGTGTCAATCAAGGGTGTGCAAGGATTTGAACCAACGAGGGCGCAACAAAATTGCGAGATAGATGGATGCGTGCAAAAATGAGCCGCCCGGAAGGGCGGCCCAAAACCAGCATGCAAACGGTTCCTACTTCTTCATCATGCCTTTCAGAACGCCGATAATCGCCATCAACGCACCGCCGCCGACCCCGCCTGATGCCAAGGATGAGACGATTGATGCCACATCCAGCCCGGAGGCCGCCGCCGCTGCGCCGCCCATTCCCGCGCCGCCCAACATGGCCATGATCTGGCCGCCCAATCCGCCGCCAACCAGCCCGGCAAGCGAATTGCCCAGCACACCCAGATTAAGGTTCTTCAAGACGGCACCCGCTGAGTTTCCGCCAACCGCGCCTGCGATCAATTGAATGATAAGTTCCATAAACATGTTCCCTCGCTACCAATGGCACCCCTTTTCAGGATGCTCCAAACAGTTTGCAGGGATTTTCATTGTATGGACAGGAGAAGTTTGCGCGGTTTTCGGCCGACCGGCAACGCCGCGATCGGTTTGGCAGGTCAGCCTTGATGGCCCTGTTTCAGCAAACGGGCCTTTTGACGATCCCAGTCGCGCTTGGCAGAGGTTTCGCGCTTGTCGGCCAACTTTTTACCCTTGGCCACCCCGATCTTGACCTTCACGATGCCGCGTTCGTTGAAATACATTTTCAAAGGCACCAATGTCATGCCTTCGCGCGCAGTGGCATTCCACAGACGCGACAACTCTTTTTTTGACACAAGAAGCTTACGCTTTCGGCGCTCTTCATGGCCCCACATTTTCGCTTCGTTATAGGGCGCAATGTAACCATTGATCAGCCAAAGTTCGCCCTGTTCAACGCTGGCATAGCTTTCGCCAAGGTTCGAACCCCCCTTGCGCAGGCTTTTGACTTCGGACCCTTGCAGCATGATGCCAGCCTCAACGTCGGATTCGATGGCGTAATCGAATCGCGCGCGCCGGTTTTCGGCGATGAGTTTGGAGTTGGGGTCGGACTTGGTCACCATGATCAAGCGCAGATAGGCGAGACGCGCAGCAAAGTCTAGCTATGCGCGCCGCGACTGGCTCAAAAGAACCACTCCGCAGCCCACGATGATCAGGCTGCCAAGGATGGTCGCTGGATCGGGGCGCTCTCCAAAAACGGTGATCCCCAAGCCCATGGCGAACAGCAGGCGGCTGTAGCGAAAGGGAGTAACGGCCGAAACCTGGCCCGTGCGCATGGCCTGCGTCAGGGCGCCATATCCCAAAAGCCCAAACAGCGTTGTTGCGGCAATCTGGGCCCAAGCCAGCCCTGAGGGCCACGCAAGCCCCCCCGAAGAAAGGATCAACAGGCCGCCCGAAGCAGCCAGTACCGCAAATCCCGCCACCCCCAACTGCGCCATCGACAAGGACGGCGCGGCGGCACGCGTTGCAAGATCGCGCCCGGCAAAACCAAGAAGACCCAGAACCGCCAGCCACGACAAGGCATCAAACCCTTCGGCACCGGGCCGGATAATGATCATCACGCCTGCAAATCCTGCGCCGATCAGTGCCCAGCGCCAGACCCCCACCTTTTCGCCAAACAGATAGGCCGCCCCCAACACAACAACCAAAGGCGTGGCTTGCAAAATGGCCGACGCGGTTGAAATCGGTGTCAGCGCCACGGCCAAAGCGTAAAACAGCCGACCTGCCACCTCAAACACCGAACGGATGATCATGGTACGGCGGAAAAGATCTGCGGGCACGGGGCTTTGCCCCTGCCAAACCGCCAATGCGGCAAAGGCGATTGTCCCGGCAATCCCCATGATCAGCATGACTTGCCCAACGGGCACATGCGATGCGGCCGATTTCAAGAAAGCGTCTTCGACGGCGAAGCCGGCCATCGACGCGATCATCCAAAGCGAACCCGCCAGATTGTGACTGGCGTCGCGTTTCATGCGTTACAAAATACCCGCGTGTTGCATGGCGGCCTTGATTTTGGCCTTGGTCCCGTCCGTCAGACCGACCAGCGGCAGACGCACGTCTGGCGTGCATTTGCCGAGCAAGGACAGGCCATATTTTGCGCCTACCAATCCCGGTTCGATAAAGATCGCCTCGTGCAGGGGCATCAGACGATCCTGATAGGCCAGCGCGGCATCATAGTCGCCGCGGAGCGTTGCCTCTTGGAATTCAGCACAGAGTTTTGGGGCGACATTGGCCGTCACCGAAATGCAGCCGACGCCGCCATGCGCGTTGAATCCCAATGCCGTCGCATCTTCGCCCGACAATTGAACAAACCCCGCACCGCAGGTCATTCGCTGCATCGACACGCGCTCGATCTTGCCAGTGGCATCCTTGACACCGACGATACGTGGCAACTTGGCCAGTGTGCCCATCGTCTCGGGGGTCATGTCTACGACCGACCGGCCGGGAATGTTGTAGATCACGATCGGCAAATTCGAGGCCTCGTGCAGCGCGGTGAAATGCGCGATCAGGCCAGCTTGGGTTGGCTTGTTGTAATAGGGCGTGACCACAAGTGCCGCATTGGCCCCAACCTTTTCCGCGTGGCGGATCAATTCGATTCCTTCAAGAGTATTGTTCGATCCGGCCCCGGCAATCACCGGAATCCGGCCTGCGGCAGCGGCAACGACAGCTTGGACCACCTCGCCATGTTCGGCGTGGCTGAGCGTTGGGCTTTCGCCCGTCGTGCCCACCGGAACAAGGCCGTGACTGCCCATGTCAACATGCCAGTCTACCAGGTGTTTCAAAGTGTCAAAATCCACCGCGCCGTTCTTGAACGGCGTGATCAGGGCAGGAATGGACCCTTTGAACATGACACGCTCCTTGGTTTGGGCTGGCCGCCCGGTTGAATGCGCGCCCTGATTAGCGGCACTTGGGCACTTTGCCAAGTCTGCGCGACAAATTGCACGAAATCGGCCGTTCAGGCACTTGTGAGTTGAGCAAGAGGGGCTATCTACCGCATAAAAAAGGCATGAGCAGAACCATGAAAACGATGCGCATCTTGGCCGTTGGCCTGTCCCTTTGGTCTGCGCCTGTGCTGGCCGATCAAACACAATCGCTGCAGCAGGCCTTGGCCGCTGCCGCTGCCGGGGACTGGCCAACAGCGTTGACTGCGGCCCAAGGCGCCGCGCCCGAAGGGGCAGATGTTATCTTGTGGCAATGGCTGCGGGCTTCGGGCGGAAAACTGGCTGATTACGAATCGTTTCTGGCCCGCCGTCCGGACTGGCCGGGGTTGCCACTTTTGAAAGAAAAGGGCGAAGTTGCTGTTGCGCGTTCGACGGATCCTGCCCGCATCATCGCCTATTTCGGTGACGATGCGCCCCGTTCAGGTGTTGGGGCCGTCGCCTATGTTCGCGCCTTGGATACGCTGGGCCGCACGCCCGAAGCCGAGGACGCGGCGCTGCAAGCTTGGGCAACGTTGAAATTCACCGCCGAAGACGAAGCGGCTTTGTTGGCGCTGCATGGGCCTGCGCTCGAGGTCGTTCACGAACTGCGTCTTGATCGGCTTTTATGGGACGGAGAGCGCGTGGCCGAGGCGGAACGCATGCTTCCGCTCGTCTCGGCGGGGTGGCAGGCGCTTGCGCGGGCGCGGCTGGCACTGCGCGCCAACGAAGACGGGGTGACCACCCTGATCGCCGCTGTGCCCGCGGCCCTGAAAGATGATTCTGGGCTGGCCTATGAACGGTTCTTGTACCGGATGCGTGCAGATGATTATCCCGCCGCCGCCGAGTTGATCGTGGAACGCTCGGACTCTGCGGCCCGGCTGGGAGATCCCGGCGCCTGGTCTGACCGCCGCGCGCTGCTTGCGCGATGGTTGATGCGCAATGGTCAGGAGAAGACCGCGTACCGCGTCGCTGCTAGCCACCGCATGACACAAGGTGATCAGTATACCGATCTGGAGTTTCTGGCTGGCTTCATTGCCTTGCGAAAATTGGGCGATCCGGACCTCGCCCTGCAGCATTTTGACCATCTGAAATCCAGCGTCGGCACCCCGATCAGTCTTGCGCGTGCTGACTATTGGACAGGGCGCGCCCTGGAGGCAAAAGGGGATTCCGGCGCGGCACGCGCGGCCTATACCTCTGCCGCGCAGTACCAAACCGCGTATTACGGGCTTTTGGCGGCCGAAAAATTGGGGCTGCCGCTTGATTCCGGGCTGATATCCAATGCGCCGCCCAATGGCGATTGGCGGGCCGAACCTTGGGCAAAGTCGTCGGTTCTGGCTGCGGCCCGGCAAATGTCTGCTGCGGGAGAGCGCACGATGGCCAAGCGGTTCTTCTTGCATCTGGGCGAAAGTTTGGACAACCGGCAAATGGCGCTTTTGGCGGAAGCTGCCTTTGACATTGGGGAGCCGCATATCGCCGTTCTGGTGGCCAAGGCCGCCGCTGAGCGGGGATTGATTCTGCCGCGCCCCTATTTTCCCTTGCCGGAACTTGTGCCAGACAACCTGCCCGTCAGCCGGGCGTTGGCGTTGTCCATCTCGCGCCGGGAATCGGAGTTTGACACCCGCGCGCGTTCACCTGCCGGGGCACAAGGATTGATGCAGCTGATGCCGGGCACCGCCGAGGCGACAGCGAAAAATCTGGGTATGCAATATCAAGAAGGCTGGTTGACGGCTGATCCGGCTTATAACGTCACGCTTGGGTCGGCGCATCTGCGGGAATTGGCAGATGAATTTGGCCCGTCCATCGCGTTGATCGCGGCGGGATACAACGCCGGCCCACGGCGACCGCGCGAATGGGTTGCGTCTTTTGGCGATATCCGCACCGGCGCCGATCCGGTCGACTGGGTGGAAAGCATCCCCTTTGCGGAAACCCGCACCTATGTGATGCGCGTCACCGAAGGTGTGGTGATCTACCGCGCCAAGCTAAAGGGTCAGGCCGGTCCTGTGCGGATCACATCAGAATTGACCGGGAACTGAAAGTGGCCGCCTAAGGCAGGGAGGTGCGGGCGGCCCGCGCCTTGACCTGTTGGCGCCACAGGGTGAACAACCCTGCCGCCACCACAAGACCCCCGCCGATCACCACGTTGATGCGCAAGACCTCGCCAAAAAGGAACAGCCCGATCCCGGAAACCACCACCAACTGAAGATAGGCAAAGGGCTGCACGGCCGATGCTTCGGCGGCTTCATAAGATTTGATAAGGCACCAATGCCCCGCCGCGGCCGAGCAGCACAGCACCGCCATCCAGGCCCAGTCTGGCGCGCTCATCGGCTCCCAGTACCAAAGGCCGATACAGGTCGTGGCAATCGCGCCTACAGTGCCTGTCCAGAAGAAACTGACCGACGCGGCATCTGACCGCGCGACGTAGCGGGTCAAAAGCGAATAGACCGCGAAAAGCAAAGCCGCCGAAAATGGCACAAGCGCCCAGATCGAAAACACGGCCGACCCCGGCTGCAAAATGATCAGGACACCGACAAAGCCAACGGCAATCGCCGTCCAGCGCCGCCAACCCACGGCTTCCCCCAAGATGGGCCCGGAAAGGGCGGCAACCAACAACGGATAGGCGCTGAACATCGCATGGGTTTCAATCAACCCAAGGCGCACAAAAGCAACAAAAATCAAGCAGACCTCTGCCACCAACAGCAATCCACGCAGCAATTGCAGCCCCGGATAGGCGGAGCGTACTGCAGCGCGCAGACCACCGGGCGCGCGCGCAGCCAAAACCGTGACAAAGATCGCAAAGAACCAAAACCGGATCATCACGATCATCAAGACGTTGTAGTCCGCCGACAGATGCCGCGAAATGCCATCCTGGGCCGCAAAAATCACGGCCGAGGCGCACATGAACCCAATGCCGCGGCGGGTGTTTTGTTCAGCCAAGTGCGACATCCTTTTTCCGGTCCAACGTCAGCGCGTAAAGGCCCGCCCCTACGACAACAGCCGCGCCAAGGGCAACCTGAGGATCCAGAGTTTCACCAAAGATCAACAGACCGATGATTGAGACAAAGACGATCTGAAGATAGGCAAAGGGTTGCACTACCGAGGCTTCGGCTGTCTGATAGGTCTTTTGCAAGCTCCAGTTCGACAAGATTGCGACACCGGTATAGGCCGCAAAGGCCGGAAGGTCGGCGGGATCGATGCTTTGCATATGGGGCAGGCCGACCATCGTCATCAAGACACCGCCAATGACCGCCGGCCAGAAAAACGCCGGAAAGTTCGCCTCGCCCTTGGTGGTCAGACGGGTGAGAACGGAATAAAGCGCAAACAACACAGCCGAGACCATGGGCACCAGCGCCGTCCACGAAAAAACGCCAACACCGGGGCGCAAGATGATGACCACACCCAGCATGCCAAGCCCAACCGCTGCCCAGCGCCGCCACGAAATGACTTCCCCCAAAATTGGACCGGACATCGCCACGATCAAAAGGGGACAGATGGCAAAGACGGCATGGCTTTCGATCAGGCCGATCAGGGTATAGCCCTTTACGATAATGCAGATTTCCGCCACCAGCAGAACCGCGCGAAGGATATGGGCCGGCAAGCGCGACGAGGTGACCGACGCCCGAAACCCCTCGGGTCGGCGGGCCGCCCAAACGATGACAAAGGCCGAGAAAACCCAATACCGGATCGTGACCACCATCAAGGTGTTGTACGTATCGGCAAGATAGCGGGAAAACCCATCTTGAACCGCAAAAAGCGCTACTGTTCCGATCATCAAAACAATGCCGCGTTGGGTTTGGGTCATGACAGGCATCCTACGCTCATGTGACGTTTGCGGCCGTGTCCGGTGCGCCGCTGCACGTCAAATCCAGCGGCGGACAGCGCGCGGCGAACATGCCCTGCGGCGGTATAGGTGGCAAAGGTGCCCTTCGGAAGGGTGTGACGGGCCACTTCGGCCATCATGTCATCAGACCACAATTCGGGGTTTTTGGCGGGGGAAAATCCGTCCAGAAACCACGCATCCGCGCGGCCATCCCATGGGGGCAAGGTGACCCGCGCATCGCCGATCACAACCTGAACCTGCACTGGGCCCAGGGTAAACCGTGTCTCACCCTTCGACCAAGCCTGCAAAAACGGGCTGGCCACGGCAAGCGCAGACGGGAAATGGTCAAGTGCCCGGGAGATTTGCGGGGCCGTCAGGGGGAAGGCCTCAAAACTCGTGTAAAGGATGGGTCCGGGCATGGTTTCAGCGGCGATATAGGTGGCCAGCAGGTTCAAACCCGTGCCAAACCCCAGTTCAGCGATATGAAATCCCGGGCGCAGTCGGGCGGGCAGATCATTACCTGCCAGAAACACATGGCGCGTTTCAGCAAGCCCGTCGTTCAAACTGAAATAGGGGTCGTCAAATCGGTCAGAGACAGGAATAACCCCATCTTTCCAAGTGATCCCGCCCTGTTCGATACCCGACATTTGTAATAGTCCTTTACGGCGCGGACCATGGGGAAGGCGGGCGGAATTGACAAGGCCACATAGTGGAAAAGCCGACATCACTGTTCGCGGCGGAGGCATCTTTGGCCTGTCCGCAGCCTGGGCCTTGGTGCGCCGCGGAGCCAAAGTGCAGGTGGTTGAAACCCGGCATCTGGGCGCGGGGGCCTCCGGCGGGATTGTGGGGGCGCTGACACCGCATGTGCCAGAGGCATGGAACGAAAAGAAAGCGTTTCAGCTGGAGTCGTTGTTGTTGGCACCAGAGTGGTGGGCGAAGGTCGGTGAAGCCGCCCAGCGTGCGACGGGCTATGCACCGATCGGCCGGCTTCAAGCACTTGACGACGCGGCCGCCGTGGCCTTGGCGCAAGCCCGATCCGAAGGGGCAAGGGCGCTTTGGCAGAGCCGAGCGGAATGGTCCGTTGTGCCGTGTACCGGTGCACCTTGGGAACCGCTGAGCGCAACAGGCCACCTTGTTCATGACACGTTATCGGCCCGCATCACCCCCCGTCTTGCCTTGGATGCCTTGGCATCCGCCTTGCGTGCGCTGGGCGCGCAAATCATTCTGGGCGAGGGCGAGAATCAAGGCCTCGTTGTTTGGGCCAACGGTACAGACGGACTGGAGGCCCTGTCGGCGGATAAACAGCGCGACGTTGGCGGCGCCGTCAAAGGCCAAGCCGCCCTTTTAGCCTTTCAGGCCGACGGCCTGCCGCAAATCTATGCCGATGGTCTGCACATCGTTCCGCATGGTGCCGGTCTTGTGGCCATTGGGTCGACAAGTGAGCATAGTTGGTCTGACCCCAGCAGCACCGATGCCCTGCTGGACGCGCTGATCGCCCGGGCCCGGGCCGCCCTGCCCGCGCTGCACGATGCGCCCGTCGTGGAACGCTGGGCGGGCCTGCGCCCCCGGGCCGCCAGCCGCGCCCCCGTGGCCGGAGCGTGGCCAGATCGCCCGGATCACTTCATTCTGAACGGAGGATTCAAGATCGGCTTTGGCATGGCCCCGCTTCTGGCCGAGCGGATGGCAGATCTGATTCTGACAGGTCAAGCAAGTCTGCCCACGTCATTTTCGCCCGAGCAGGCACTGGCCAAGGCGAAAACGCGCCCTTAGGTCTAAACCGGGCATTCCCTTCCGCGCAGGTGGACTTCATAAGACCATTCCCGACAAGGCCTGCCCCCCGTCGTCCGATTTCAGACGCGGGTGTTGAAGAACTTGCCCGCCGGAGACACTGTGAAAATCTGGCACCCAGTCGCCGTGACACCAACTGAATGTTCAAACTGGGCTGAAAGGGACTTGTCGCGCGTCACGGCCGTCCAATCATCGCCCAGCACCTTTGTTTCCGGTCGGCCAAGATTGACCATGGGTTCAATGGTAAAGAACATCCCCTCTTCCAGAACCTCCCCCGCGCCAACCCGGCCGTAATGCAAGACATTTGGCGGTGCGTGGAACACCCTGCCCAGACCGTGGCCACAAAAATCGCGGACCACCGACATGCGGTTCGCCTCGACATATGTTTGGATCGCCGCGCCGATATCGCCAAAGGTATTGCCGGGCTTGACAGCGGCTATGCCGCGCATCAGCGCCTCATGCGTGACTTCGACAAGCCGTTCTGCCTTACGGCTTGCGACCCCGGCCACATACATCCTGCTGGTATCGCCATACCAGCCGTCCACAATGACCGTGACGTCGACGTTCAGAATGTCGCCATCGATCAGAATCTTGGCGCCCGGAATTCCGTGGCAGACAACATGATTGACCGAAATACACGAGGCATGTTGATAGCCCTTGTAACCAATCGTGGCTGAGACGACACCGCGCCGCTCGATCTCTTCGCGGATGAAATCATCAATCGCTGCGGTCGTGACACCCGGCGCAACCAGAGCACAGACCTGATCCAAAATCTCAGCGGCGACGCGCCCTGCAGCGGCCATGCCGGCAAAATCTGCATCCTCATAAATGCGGATTCCATCTCGGGTCACACGGGCGCGCATGTCTTGCAAAGGTTTTCTCCACATTTTGGCCCATAAATAGGTCACGACTGCGGATTTGGCCAGAGGGACGCTTGTTGACCGATCCATGATGGCTGGCTTGTGATCGGAACCCTGTGATCGGGATCTTGCGCAACACCGCAAAATGGGCCCTTGTGCCAAGGCAAATCAAAGGGCTTCACATGAACAATCCTACCGCTGCAATGTTGGTCATCGGCGATGAGATCCTTTCGGGGCGCACTCGGGACAGCAATATGCATTTCCTTGCGGGCGTTCTGACCGAAAAGGGCATTCCACTGGCCGAAGTGCGCGTTGTGGCCGATGATCATCTGGCCATCGTAGCGGCTGTGCGGGCCCTGTCGGCCGGCTATACCCATGTGTTTACCTCGGGCGGTATTGGGCCGACACATGATGACATAACTGCAGATGCCATCGCGGCGGCTTTCGGCGTGCCAATCACCCACCGCGCGGATGCCATGGCCCTGCTGGGCGCTCATTATGACTCTCGCGGTCTGCCCTTTAACGAGGCCCGCCAGCGTATGGCCCGAATTCCGGATGGGGCCTTTCTGATCGACAACCCGGTTTCTATCGCCCCCGGATTTACCCTGAACAACGTCAACGTCATGGCGGGGGTGCCGTCCATCTTTCAGGCGATGGTGGCTTCTGTCATGCCCAAACTGGTCGGCGGCCCGCCATTGCAAAGCCTAACCTTGCGGCTTTTACGGGGCGAGGGTGATATTGCCACCCGGTTTGCCGAGATCGCCTTGGACTTTGCCGATCTGTCTATGGGTTCCTACCCCTTCACCCAAGACGGGCGCTATGGCACCAATCTGGTTGTGCGCGGCACAGATCGCTCGCGGCTGGATCTGGCCATGGCGGCGCTGACAGGGGCCTTTTCGGAATGACCGACCTTACCGCCCTGATGGAGGCCAGTTGGCCCCCGGCAGAACGAGTGGCGCTGGGCCCCTTTGTTCTACGCCGCGGTCTTGGCGGTGGACAAAGAGTATCCGCCGCCACGGTTCATGGGCCTTGGGTTCAGAGCGACGTGATCGGCGCGGCCTCTGCGATGCGGGAGATGGGACAGATACCCTTGTTCATGCTGTCACCGCGTGATGCCGATTTGGATCTGGCCTTGCAGGAATGGGGATACATGCCAAAGGATCCGGTGGTTGTACTTGCGGCACCTTGCAAGGACGTCGCCGGTGATGGCCCCGCCTACATGACCAGCTTTCCTCATTGGCCACCGATGTCGATTGCCCGCGTCTTGTGGGAAGATGGGCATATCGGGCCAGACCGGATTGCCATTATGGACCGAGCGCAAGGCCCCAAAACCGCGCTTTTGGGGCGCACCATCGATCGGGCATCTGGCGTGGCCTTTGTGGCGATGTCAGGGGATGTGGCCTTCGTGCATGCACTTCATGTTGTTGCGTCTATGCGCCGACAGGGAGCGGCCCAGAACCTGATGCGCGCGGCTGCCCTCTGGGCGGGCGAGCAGGGCGCAACCACGCTTGCCTTGGCCGTAACGACGGCGAATGAGGCGGCGCTTGCCTTGTACACTTCCTTGGGGATGCGATCTGTGGAACACTACCACTATCGCGTGTGGGCTGAGTAAGGTGGTGTAAAGGTGAACGGCAAAGGTTTCATTCCTGCGACTGTGATGGTCTGTGCAGGTTTGTCCCATGGGATCGCCGCCGCACAGTCCTTGCCCGACGGCGCAATCGTGACCTTTCAACAAACCGTTGCCGATGGTCAAAGTCGTATCGCCCTAGGCCCATGGCGCGCCGATACGGGGCTGCCGTTTGATCTGGTGCAGGGCACAGTGACAACCGAAAGCTGGCAAGTACCTGATCCCTCCATCAGCACTCAACAGCTTTTGGCACTCATGCAATCGCAGATTCAAGCCGATGGCTTTGATGCGATCTTCTCTTGCGCGGCCGCTGATTGCGGCGGCTTTGACTTCCGCTTTGCAATACCGATCCTGCCAGAACCGCAGATGCATGTGGATCTGGGGGATTTTCGCTATTTGGCCGCGCGAAAACCGGGGAACGAAGGACCCGAGTTCCTTCTGCTTTTGATCAGCCGTGGCCCGGGGTTGGTCTATGTGCAGCGCACAAAGATTTTGCCCCCAAGCCAAAAGGATGCAACGGCCAAGGCACCGCCCCAAGACCCTGCCGCCGGCGCAGAAGCGGCACCCCAAACCGCCGCAGTGACCGGCCCCGGCCTGACGGCGCAATCCGTTGTGGCTGACCTTCTGAAAGATGGCGCGGTCGCGTTGGATGATTTGGTCTTCGCCCCCGGCGCCGCGCGATTGGTGGCGGGCGACTATGCCAGCTTGAAAGATCTGGGTGAATGGCTTTTGGCCAACCCCTCAATAACAATTGCTTTTGTCGGCCATACAGATGCCACAGGGGGGCTGGACGGCAACATCGCACTGTCCAAACGCCGCGCCGAATCTGTACGGGCTTTTCTGCTGGACCTGTTCAAACTTCCGGCAGGGCAAGTGGCGGCCGAAGGAATGGGATATCTTGCGCCCCGGGCGCCAAATGACACGCCCGAAGGGCAGGCCAAAAACAGACGCGTCGAGGTCATTGTAACCTCGACGCCTTGAAGATTTATCAATTCGGGATGGTGCCATCCGGGACCAATCACCAGTTGTCGGGGCCCTTGTCGGCAAAGCGGCGTGCCAGAAAATCGATGAAAGCGCGCACCTTTGGCTGGGTAAAGCGGCCCGGAGGATAGACCGCATAGATACCTTGCACTTCCGTTGGAAGACCTGGAATAGCCTCTTCCACCTGACCGGACTTCATCGCATCGGCATAAAGAAAAGATGGCAAGAACGCGATCCCAAGTCCGGACACGGCGGCGTTCAGCAGGGATTGACCATCGTTGACGGTCAGCCAGCCATTGGACCGCACTTGACGCTTTTCGCCCGAGGGGGCGGCTACTTTCCAAACGTTGCCGTTGGCCTGATTGGAATAGTGCAGCAGTTTGTGTTCGTTCAAATCGTCAATCTTCAAAGGGCGACCGTAGCGCTGGAAATAACTGGGCGAAGCGATCATGCGCTTGGCCGTATCCGTTAACTTGCGCGCCCGAAGTGACGAATCTTCCAATTCGCCCACCCGGATGGCCATATCGAACCCTTCCGAGATCAATTCGACATAGCGGTTGTTCAAGACCATGTTCACCGTAATGTCTGGGTATTCCAGTAGGAACTCCCCCAAGATCGGTGACAGCAGGTTCACGCCAAAATCTGTCGCAACCGAGATGCGCAGCAGACCCGAAGGAGCAGATTGCATTGAGGTCACCAATGCGTCGGCTTCACCGGCATCATTCAACACACGACGGGCGCGGTCATAATAGGCAAGGCCAATCTCTGTGGGCGAGACGCGGCGCGTGGTGCGGTTCAAAAGGCGCGCCCCCAGCCGTGCTTCGAGGGCAGAGACATGCTTTGAAACGGCGGATTTCGAGATCCCCATCTTCTTGGCCGCATCGGTAAAGCCGCCTTGGTCCACGACGGTGGCAAAGGCTTCCATTTCAGTCAAACGATCCATTTGTTTCCCCAAACAGGCAGCGAGGGCAGATTTGACCTTATTGACCCTCAATTCAGGCGATATCGGGGCGAATACGCGACCTATCCGGGGTTTAATGGCGGATCGTTCATGGCACAGAAACGGAATAGAGGAACAAATCCCCTTATTTCATTGGGGATTTTGCCGTTTCCCGCGCAAACAGTCTGAAACTTTTCTTTGAATTAGTTAACGGTTTCCAAACAATGGCGTCGAAAGGCGCGTTTGAGCATGTCCAACTCTTGGCGCAGCAAATCAACCTCGGCGCGCATATCATCTTCCATCGCAACGCCCGTGATCACCGTGAAATGTGCCATCGGTTCGGTCGTGCCCAATTCGCGGATCAAATAGGTTTGCACGCCTTCAGACAAATGCTCGGCAGCGATCGGCACCCGCACGGCCCATTCTCCCGGTCGATCGGGGATTGGGGTTTGCGTGACGCCGGCCAAGATCTGGCCCTCCAGCAGCACCTCGATCGCGGGCGCGCCCTGCCCGCCGCGCAAGACACCTTCCCAGACGCCAGCACGTATACGGGTTTTGGTCAATTTGGTTTCGGACATGGCCAGCCTCAAAGTTCAGCGCGCGGACGGCGCGTGATGGTGACGTCACGCAGGATGATCTGATTCATTTCTGGGCCTTCGAAAATCAGATCGACCCACAACTTTTCAACCCGTTTTTCGTTGATCTTCGTATAGGCAAGATCAAATTCGACCGCGCATTCTTCGGCGTTCAAGGGCAGTTCTCGAACGATCTGTTCCACATTCGGACCGTGTTTTATGTTCAACCGGGCGAAGATTTCGAGCGGCTTTTCCATTTCCACAATCACATCCAGTTTGATCAAGTGGCGCAGTCGCAACCCGCGGGCGGCCTCTTCAGGCATGTCCAGAACCAAGGACAGAAACGATCCATCAAACCGGAACACATCCATGCGTAGGCCAAAGGGCGCAATATCGGCCTCGCGGGAATTGCGGATCTGCCGCACGGTCAGTTCCGACCGTCGGCAATCATGAAAGACGGTTGCGCCCGTACAAACCTGCGCCCGGGGCTGAACCGAGGCCATGCCGGGCAGCGGGATTTGGCCTTTCCATAGATCGGGGCGCCAGGACCAATCGGTTCCAAGGGGTTTGCGGATGACATTGGATCCGATTACGGGCAGGGCCAGCCGATGTTCTGCCTCGTGGATCACGCGGTCAAGGTTCCGGCGAAGCGCGCGCGCCGACGAACGCATGCCCCGCAATTCATCCAGATCTGCGGCCGGCGCGGTTTCGGCCATCTCTTGCCAGTATCGCAGGCTTCGCCGCTTTAGGACCTTTTCGAGCAATCGCTTCATTCTAAAATCATCTCGTGAACGACGTATTGTTTCATTCTGCTTAACAATACAGGAATCAACCCTTTATTGTCGTATAATCGTTAATAGGCTACCCCAAGTTGAAGCATCTTGCGAAAAACGCTTCGCGGCGACGGGCGGGCGACTAGCTGGCCGGGTTGGCTGCGTGCAAAGCGGCCAATGTCGCGTCAAGGATCTCTCGACTGGCCTCGGGGGTCAAAGGCACTTCAACGGTACCTCCGGCCGAAACCGTCAGCACCCTGCCGCGCATGCCTGTGATGGCACGCCAATAGGTGCCGACCGTCTGATCTGACAAAAGCATCAAGAAATCTTCGCCAGCCATCACGGCCCGATTGACCGTGACATCAGATGGGTTGCCGCTGCGCGACAAGGTTGCGCGACCATCGGCTGAGGTAAAGAACGCCGCCAATGTCTCGCCGCCGGCTGCCATGACAGCAGCGGACCCCGGCACGCCGACCGTCACCGTCACAAGGGCGGCCGTGGCTTTGCTTGTTGCGCGGCATCGCCCGATCAAAACGACGGCAGACTCGCCTGTTTGAGTGGCCGTTTGAGGATCAATACAATACCCGGAGGGCGCCGCAACAGTCAGGCTGCCATCGAACAGCGCGATCGTCGTGGGGCCACTGCCCGGCAACGACAGCTGACAGGCCGCCAATGCAAATGCCAACGGCAAGAAAAGGCCGGCTCTTTTTACGAAAAGACCTAAGAGGGGGCGCAAAAGGAAAGAAGCTTTACTGGTCACGCGGTTGGCTCCGACACTATTTTGGCAGGACACTAGGGGCGGCATAACGGGGGCTCAAGCTAAAACTCGGGGCCAGAGAAGGATTCTCCAGAACCAAGCGGCAGCTATGGGGCCGCGGACATCCACCGTAGAGAACCCTGAAAACGGGGGGGCCAAGGGGTTCGCGGCCCGCGACGCGGCGCTTGTTTCTCAAAGCCGCGTCAGGGCCGATTGCAATTTCCCCAACCTCACCTTATTTCGGGGGCCAAGCCATGACCGAAGGGCCATTTCGCATGAACTGGATCTCCAACTACGTTCGTCCAAAGATCAATTCGCTCTTCTCGCGCCGGGAAGTGCCAGAGAACCTTTGGACCAAGTGCCCCGAATGCGGCACGATGCTGTTTCACCGCGAATTGGCCGACAATCTGAACGTGTGCTCCAACTGCGAACACCACATGGCGATCACCCCGCGCGATCGGTTCACCAAATTGTTCGACGGTGGGATTTTCGTGGAAATCAAGGTGCCCGATGTCACCGTGGACCCTTTGCAATTTCGCGATCAAAAGAAGTACCCAGACAGACTTAAAGCCGCGCAAAAAGCGAGCGGGGAAAAAGAAGCAATGCTTGTTGTCACCGGCGAGGTGGCGCGAACGCCAATCGTTGCCGTGGCGCAAGACTTCAGCTTTATGGCGGGATCTATGGGCATGTATGTTGGCAATGCCATCATTGCAGCCGCAAAAGCCGCTGTGGAAATGAAGCGCCCCCTTGTTCTGTTTTCTGCAGCAGGCGGCGCGCGGATGCAGGAAGGGATCTTGTCCTTGATGCAGATGCCCCGCACCACAGTGGCGGTGCAAATGCTTAAAGAGGCGGGTTTGCCTTATGTCGTCGTGCTGACCCATCCGACAACCGGCGGGGTAACCGCCAGCTATGCCATGTTGGGCGACGTGCAAATTGCCGAGCCCAATGCGCTGATCTGCTTCGCCGGGCCGCGCGTGATTGAACAAACCATTCGCGAAAAGCTGCCCGAAGGTTTTCAACGCGCCGAATACCTTTTGGATCACGGGATGCTGGACCGGGTAACGCACCGCAAGAAAATGCGCGAGGAACTTGTGACAATCGTGCGGATGCTATCGGGCCAATCCCCCGCGATTGCCGGTGATTTGCCTGCGCCGGCCCTTGCCACTGCAGCGGCAACAACCGCAACATGACCACAGGATCCGACGCCGTTCTGGAACGGATGATGACATTGCACCCCAAAGTCATTGACCTGACTTTGGACCGTGTGCACAGGCTTTTGGCCGCCTTGGGAAACCCTGAGCGTCACTTGCCAAAGGTGATCCACATCGCAGGAACCAACGGCAAGGGATCAACCCAAGCCATGATCCGCGCCGGTCTGGAGGCGCGGGGCCAGACCGTTCACGCCTATACGTCACCCCATTTGGCGCGGTTCCACGAACGGATTCGGCTGGCCGGAGAGCTGATCTCGGAACCCGCCTTGACTGCCTTGCTGGATGAATGCGTGCAGGCGAACGGGCCCGGCGACATAACTTTTTTTGAAATAACGACCTGCGCTGCTTTTCTGGCTTTCTCGCGCATGCCGGCCGATTGGCTATTGCTCGAGGTGGGTCTTGGCGGGCGGTTGGATGCCACCAATGTCGTCACACCGGCCCTGTCGATCATCACGCCAGTGTCGATCGACCATCAGCAATATCTTGGCGATACTTTACCAGAAATCGCTGGGGAAAAGGCCGGAATCATCAAACGCGGCGTTCCCGTCGTTGTTGGCCCTCAGCATCCCGATGGAATGCAGGTGATCGAGGCACGGGCAGATGCGTTGCATGCGCCATTGTTGGCCCACGGCCAACAATGGCAGGTTTGGGAAGAGGCTGGACGGCTGCTGTTTCAAGACGAAAACGGCCTTCTTGATCTGCCGCTTCCTAATCTGCCTGGGCCGCACCAGATAGAAAATGCCGGGGCCGCTTTGGCCGCCCTGCGCTACTTTGGTGCGGATGAAGCCGCTTGCGAAGCGGCTGTCTCCAAGGCCTATTGGCCCGCCCGCATGCAGCGCCTGCGCCATGGCCCCTTGGTCGATGAAGCGCAGGGTGTGGAATTGTGGCTGGATGGTGGGCACAACCCGGCCGGGGGGGCAGCGATTGCTGCCACCTTATCCCGGATGGCCAAGCGCCCAACGTATCTGATCTGCGGAATGCTAAACACAAAAGATGTGCGCGGTTATATGCGCCCTCTCGCCCCGTTCACCACGGCGCTTTACGCAGTGTCGATTCCGGGTGAAAAGAACACTCTTCCAGCCCATGAGACGCAGGCCGCCGCGGCCGACGCCGGAATCGAAGCGCATGCCGCAGGATCGGTGGCTGATGCGCTGGCCACAATCACCGCACATGATCCCGCTGCACGTGTGCTGATCTGCGGCTCGCTTTATCTGGCCGGAACGATCCTGCGCGAAAACGGTTAGGGGCGCTGAGGCGCACCTCAAACGGACGACAGTCTTGGGCGTTGGGGGGAGAAAACCCAGCTGCCTGCAAAAGACCCTTAGGGTCTGGCAGCATACCGCGCCATGAACATGGCGACGGCGCCTTCGATAACGTGGCTCACTTCGTCTTTTGAGGGCCCCCCTTTGGGGCAAAGCATCAGACGCTCTTGCAGGCCTCCTTTGCACAGCGCGCTGAATTGGTCTGCCGCCAATTCGAAATCCACGATGGTCAATTGACCCTGTAGCACAGCGGCACGAAGAAAAGTCACGATCCGATCCCGCGCCATCATCGGTCCGGACGAATAAAACTCTTCGGCCAGCTGTGGGAAGTTTTCTGCTTCGGCCACGATCATGCGATAGGTCTGGCGACCAAAATCTGACGACATGAAACCGATGATCCGATGTGCTGCGACGCGCAGCACATCTTCAACGCGGGCCAGATCGACGATCATCACCTCTACCTCATCAGCGTGATGGGCAAATTCGGACCGCACCACTTCGCCAAAAAGCTGCCGCTTGTCTGGGAAATAGGCATAAAGGGTGGCCTTGGACACGCCAGCCTGCAGGGCGATCTCATCGACAGAGGCGCGCTCGTACCCATCGCGCAGAAAAATCTCGCGGGCGCCTTGTACAACTTGGTCGTATTTGCGCCCTTTACGGATCGCGGGGGGTGTGTCGTCCATGTCGGCCTCTTTGGTCTGCAACTTAAGGCGCACTGAGGCCAACTGGCAAGTCGTCCTACCCATTTGGGACTTTTGTTTGGAGGCAGAGGGACGTAGATTAGAATCATTCCAAATCACGAGGCCCCCATGATCCCCGGTATCTCCAGCCGCCGCCGCTTTTCCGACCTGACGGAACAAGAAGTTCTGGCACTTGCGATTTCCAGTGAGGAAGACGACGCGAGGATTTATCGAACCTATGCGCATCGGCTGCGGGCGGATTATGCTGCATCGGCTGCGGTCTTTGACGGAATGGCCACAGAGGAAGATCAGCACCGCAAGCGATTGATTGATCTCCATCAGGCACGCTTTGGCGATGTGATCCCCTTGCTGCGCCGGGAACATGTGGCAGGGTTTTATGCGCGCAAACCAATCTGGTTGAACGAAGGGTTGGGACTGGATGCAATGCGCGCCGAAGCGAGCGGCATGGAACAGCAGGCCGCGGCCTTTTATGAACGGGCGGCGGCCAGAACCACCGATGCCGCGACGCGCAAGCTTCTGGGCGATCTTGCCGCCGCCGAAGCGGGCCATGTGCGATGCGCGGATGGGCTGGAGGCCGAACATTTGTCGGGCCCCGAGCGCGACAGCGAAAACGCCGATGCGCGTCGGCAATTCATCCTGACTTGGATTCAGCCGGGACTTGCGGGTTTGATGGACGGATCTGTGTCAACTCTGGCACCCATTTTCGCAACGGCGTTCGCAACGCAGGATACATGGACCACCTTTCTGGTCGGGGCGGCCGCCTCGGTCGGGGCGGGAATTTCGATGGGCTTCACCGAAGCGGCACATGATGACGGCGTTTTATCCGGGCGTGGCAGCCCGTGGAAACGCGGGCTTGCCAGCGGCACGATGACGATGCTGGGCGGCCTTGGCCATGCCCTGCCCTATCTGATTCGTGATTTCTGGACGGCCACCAGCATTGCCATGGTCGTGGTCTTCATCGAACTGTGGGCCATCGCGTGGATTCAGAACCGGTTCATGGACACACCGTTCTGGCGTGCGGCCTTGCAGGTAGTGCTTGGTGGTGCTTTGGTCTTTGCGGCGGGGGCATTGATCGGGGGTGGCTGATGTACAAGAAGGGCGAAGTTCATTACGAGCCACTGGCGTTGCCCGACAGGGTGCAGATGGATCCGGGCGACAGTCTTGCTGCCGCGCAGGCCCATTTGGCCTATCTGCGCAAACGCCATTCTGTTCGCCAGTACGCGCCCCATCCTGTACCCGAAGCAGTGATCACCACCTGCATTCAGGCTGCGGGAACAGCACCGTCGGGTGCGAACCATCAGCCGTGGCATTTTGCAGCCATTTCGAACCCAGCCATGAAAGCACGTATCCGTGCCGCTGCCGAAGACGAAGAGCGCGCATTTTACACCGGCGGCGCCGGGGATGAATGGTTGGCCGCGCTGGAACCCATTGGGACCGGCATAGACAAACCACATCTGACCGATGCCCCTTGGCTGATCGTGGTCTTTGCACAAAGATATGGGGTGACCGAAGATGGCGCGCGGTACAAGAATTACTACGTTCCAGAAAGCGTTGGCATCGCCACCGGGTTTTTGATCGCAGCGATCCATCAGGCCGGGCTGGTCTGCTTGGAGCATACGCCCAACCCGATGAAATTCTTGCCCGCACTCTGCGGCCGCGGCGCGGAAGAGAAAGCTGTCATGATCCTGCCAGTGGGGTATCCTGCCACACAGGCCACAGTTCCCGCCGCCGCCAAACGCAAAAAGCCGCTGGATCAGATCATGACCGTTTTTCGCTAAGCGCGCGCAAATCAGTCATCAATTCGGTCAATCCCTTGACTGTACGTTCGTCTTTCAAGTGGCCATCGGCATCAAAGGCCGTGCTGCTATCGGCCACCATAACCTCTGGACCCGCCAGGACCAGAGGCCGAAAGGGATTCAAACACAGGCGCAACGAATATTGCGACCGCTCTCCCCCGGCCCGGCCTGCGGCGGCCGACACAATGGCCACAGGTTTTCCCAGCCAAGGCGACGGGCCTTTGACGCGGCTGACCCAATCAAGCGCGTTCTTCAAGACGCCCGGTAAGGCCTTGTTGTATTCCGGGGTCGAAATCACAACCGCATCTGCCGCAGCGATCTGCGCATGCAGGGCCAAAACCTCGGCCGGAAAACCCATCGCTTCTAGATCACCGTCATAAAGCGGCAGGCGCAAATTGGCCTCGCTTACCCGTGCGGGGCCAAACAGCCGGGCCGCTTCGGCCAGCAGTTGGCGATTTGTCGATGCTGTGCGCAGCGCGCCGGATATGGTTAACAAATGGGGGTCAGACATCGCGATCCATCACAAAAAGAATTTCAATATATAAGGTGCCAACACCGCCGTCAGCACCGCATTCAATCCCATGCCTACCCCGGCAAAGGCACCTGCCGTGGGGTTGACCTGAATGGCACGCGCGGTTCCAAGGCCATGTGCGGCAACACCTACGGCAAACCCGCGCGCCCGCCAATCCTTTACCCCCAACAGGTTCAACAAAGGTGTGGCCATTGCGGCGCCCATAATTCCCGTCAAGATCACCAAAACCGCCGTTAGCGTGGGGGATCCACCAATTTTTTCCGCTATGCCCATCGCTACAGGCGCAGTTGTGGATTTTGCCGACAACGAGGCCAAGGCTTCGCCGTGAACCCCCAGGGCGTAACTGATGCCCAGCGCAGAGGCGACGGCTGTGATCGATCCAGCCAAAAGGGCCAGGCCCATCGGCAGCAGGGCACGGCGCACGCGGGGCAGATTTTCATACATTGGATAGCCAAGGCACACAGTTGCTGGGCCTAGCAGAAAATGGACGAACTGTGCGCCTTCGAAATATCGTTTATAGGTGGTCCCGGTCAGCCAAAGCAAACCGGCCAAAAGAGCCACGGCGATCAACACAGGGTTCACCAACGGCGCCCGATGGGCCGCACGATAGCAGGCATCCCCCAAAGCATAGGCGGCCAATGTCGCCGTCAACCAGAGCAGAGGCTCGCGCGACAAGTAAACCCAGATTTCAGCGAAGTTAGTCATCGAGATTTCCCGTCGCACGGGCCACCGCCACAAAAACCAATGCCCCGACCGCAATGGACAAAGCAGTCGAAACGATGAGGGCGAGAAAAATCGCTGGTCCCTGCCCCCCCAATGACGACATATGCCCGACCACGCCCACCCCTGCGGGGACGAAAAGCAACGACATATGACCCAGTATTCCTTGCGCCACCAGACGCATAAGCTGCGCAAACCGCGGGATCAGACGCAAAGCCGCGACCATTGCAACCATCCCCAAAACGGGGCCGGGAATGGGCAGTCCAAGGCTGCGCGACAAGGTTTCGCCCGCAAGTTGCGCAGCTAGAATGGCAAGAAGGGCATGGATCATGTTTTGGCCTTTTCGAGATCTACTTCTTTATGCTGCGCCGGAGGCAGAGCGACGTCAATCATCGCCCATAAGTTCCGACGTGTCCGCACCGCTGCGCGGCGTTTTGGCCGGGGACCGATCTGACTGATTTGAGACCCCAAATGAGGGCGCTTGGAAATGTTTGGACGGGCATCTGGCCAATGAAGCAGGGGCTTCCGCGCTTAGACTTGGATCATGCGCTTGATCCCCGCCACGTGGGCGCATGAAGCGCCCAAGGCCTCGCGGGTTAAATCATCTGCAAGACTTGGCAACGCATCGGATGAGGCAATTCGGTCAATCAACCCCCAAGCCAAAGCTTCTTCGGCGTCTATTTTTGCCCCACCCAGAAGGATCATCTTGGCTCGGGCGGGGCCAATCAGAGAAACAAGGCGCTGAGGATCGCTGGGTTGCGGCAGATAACCCAGCCGCATGACAGGGTAAAAGAAATTTGCCCCCGGCACGGCGATGCGCAGATCGCAGGCCAGTGCCATCCCCATTGCCCCGCCCGCCAAAGTGCCATTCAAAGCTGCGATGCTAAGCCCGGAGAAGTTTGCAACTGCGCGCGAAACGCGTTCCCAGACCGGATCTTGGGCCAGTCCAAGCTTGGCCTCCTCCAGGTCGGCACCAGCAGAGAACACTTTGCCACGACCGGTCAGGATCATTGCCTTGGCGGGCGCAAGTTCTGCGGCTTCGGCCGCTTCGGCGAGTTGAACCAGCATCGGCCGGGTCAGGGCGTTGGCCTTTTCGGGGCGGTTCAGCGTAATCGTCCACAGGGGGCCGTTTTGCGTGACCTCTATCATGCGACAAGCCCCACGGCACGGCGCACTGCCGGGTCCCGCAGGCTGACATCCGTGCCCAGCCAAGGATCTGCCGCTGACGTACACATCCAAAGCAGGGTGCGGGCCGGCCAATCGGCAGGGATGTGGACCGAAGGATCCAAAGCAGCAACGGGGCCAATGCCGCTGGCCTTGATCTTCACCTGCATCTGGGTTGCAACGGTGCCGGGCGATAGGCCCAAGGCTCGAATTCCCTGCGCATGTTCTTCCAAGTGCAGGGACCGCGTCAGCATCAGGGCGCCAGCCTTGCCCGCACAATAAGCGCTCCACCCTTCGATGGGCGAGGTTGCTGCGCCAGAGGACACGGTAATGATCGTTCCGCCACCTTGGGCCTTCATTCCGCCCAGCGCAGCCCGAAATCCATGAAAGACGCCCTTCAAATTGATATCTATGCCCGCAGACCAAGCCAAGGGATCGGCGGTTTCGATGCGCGACATCGGATCAATCACGCCAGCATTGTTGATCCACACATCCACCCGGCCCCAACGGGCCAGAGCGGCGGCATGGGCGGCGGCGACCTGATCCCAATCTGCGACATCGCAGCGGAGCGCCATGGCATGTTCAGAGCCGATCTCGCCCACAAGGCCGGTGCAGTCGCTGCGCGCCAAAAGTGCAACCTTGGCCCCTGCCCGTGCAAAAATTCGCGCTGCCGCCGCCCCAATTCCCTGACTGGCCCCGGTAATCACAATGACCTGATCCTGCATTCTGCTCTCCTTCGGCAGACCCCCTTGACCCGGGTCTGCGGCCGTCCGATTGTGCGCAGGTATTTGCCATGTCGTCGAGGATCAAGGTTATGAAAAAGTCAGTACTTATTGGGTCCACCGCCCTTGTATTTCTTATGTCTGGCGCCGCCGCGTTCGCCGACGTAACGCCCGAAGAAGTTTGGGAAAACTGGAAAGCGACTGCCACACAGGGCGGCACGACGATTACCACCCAAAGCGAAGAGCGCGATGGTGACAGCTTAGTGATCACCGGGGTTTCCATGGCGTCTTCTGCCGATCCTGCCGCAGTAAGCGAAGGCACGATCGACGAAATCGTGCTAACCGACCTTGGGGACGGAACGGTTGAGATTACGCAATCGGAAAGTTATTCAATGGTCGTCACCACACCCGCGATGGACGGCGTTGAACCGCCCGTCGCGCAAACGATCACGGTATCCGTAACGGCGCCGGGGGCCTCCACGATCGTTTCGGGCACCGTCGATGCAATGTCATATGATTTTACCTTGCCCTCATTGGAGGCCTCAGTCGTCAGTGCGGCAGATGCGCCGGATCCGGTAGATGTCAAGGTATCGGCTGTAAACGCCGTCGGCTCTTATCTGGTAGAGGGAACCGAACCGCTGACGATCAGCGGTACCTTCGGCGCCGATAGCATGGCCGTAGCAATCAAGGGCAAGGACGCGGCTGCAACAACCGACGTCGACATGACAGCGGCCATCGGGGCGATTGAAACAACCTTTGATGCGGTCATTCTGGACCAGGCCAAGATGGAAGATGTGGGCGCGGCGATCGCAGAAGGTTTTGGTTTTCACTTTGATACCAGCTATGGCGCGACGTCTTTCACTCTGAATGTGGTTGAAGCGGGCGCTCCAACTGCAATTAGCGGCGGCCTTGACAGCGGGTCGGCCAAATTCGGGATGGATAGCACCGCCTTTACCTACCAAACTGGTTCCACAGGTTTGAATGTCACGGTCTCGGGCGCAGACATTCCCTTCCCGGAAGTGAAACTTGCGATAGGCGAAAGCGGATTTGGCCTGTCAATGCCCACAACGCCGAGTGATGAGCCCGCCGATTTCAGCTTTTTGGCAAAGATTGTCGACCTGTCGATTTCTGACGAAATCTGGGGCATGCTGGACCCGGGCGCGGCATTGCCGCATGATCCGGCCTCGGTGATCATCGACGGAAAAGGAACCGCCAAGGTCACGGCCAATATTTTTGCTCAGGATATGATGGAAACAGGCGCGCCTCCCGGGGAGCTTTTGTCTTTTGACTTGACGCAGCTTTTGGCCAAGGTTGCCGGGGCCGAATTGACGGGGACGGGTGCCTTCACCTTTGACAACACAGACTTGACCACCTTCAGCGGGATGCCCGCGCCGACAGGCAAGATTGATCTGAAAGTCACCGGCGCGAATACGCTGATGGATTCCTTGATCGCCATGGGCATGATGACCCAAGAAGATGCGATGGGCGCGCGCATGATGTTGTCCATGTTCGCAAATCCCGGCGCAGGGGCTGATGAATTCAATTCGGTTTTGGAATTCAAGGACAAAGGCTTTTTCGCCAACGGTCAACGCCTGCAGTAACTTGAACGTTTGATGAACTTTGGGCCGCCCGGGAAAATCCTTTGGGCGGCCTGCGCTTGCAAGCGGCCCGTGTCCGCGCCATATCGGAACCGACACCTGAACTGGATATGACATGACACCCTCGCTTTCTGATCTGACGCAATCCTTGCTGGACGAAGCCAGCAAGGCCGGGGCCGATAGTGCTGATGCCTTGGCGGTATCGGGCCGGTCTTTGTCGATTTCAACCCGAGCCGGCGTGCTGGAGCAGGCCGAGCGGTCAGAAACGATTGAAATTGGACTCCGCGTGTTTGTAGGTAACCGTCAGGCCTGTGTTTCAGCATCTGATGTCTCGCTGCGGACGAGGACGCAACTGGCAGAACGTGCGGTCGCGATGGCGCGCGAAGCCCCGGAAGACCGGTTTGCTGGCCTTGCAGAACCGGCGCAGTTGACCACCTCTTTTGATGTGGACGCGCTGGATCTGGTGGATCCAGCGGCAGACCCGGTGGCATCTGAATTGCAAGAAGATGCCCGGCGCGCAGAAGCTGCCGCGATGGAAAATGACGGTATCGTTCAATGTGAAAGCGGTGCAGGTTGGGGGCGGCAAGATATTCATCTGGCGGCCTCCAATGGATTCGCAGGCGGGTATGGGCGATCTTCCAGATCCACATCTCTTGTCGCCTTTACTGGTGAAGGCACTGGGATGGAACGGGACTGGGCAGGCGAAAGCCGCATATACGCTGCCGATCTGCCCCCACCCGAAGAGATTGGCCGAAAGGCGGCCGAACGGGCTTTGGCCCGTCATGGCGCGACAAAGCCGCCAACAGGTGTCTTTTCGATCCTGTTTGACGAACGGGTCGCCTCGAGCCTGATCGGCCATTTGCTGCAGGCCGTAAACGGCGAAGCCGTGGCGCGCGGCGCCAGTTGGGCCCGCGATCTGCTGGGCCTGCAAGTGCTGCCCAAGGGCTTTTCGCTGATTGAAAATCCGCATCGGGCCCGTATCTCTGCCTCACGGCCCTTTGATGCAGAAGGTCTGCCCACTCAGCGCCGACTGATCGTCGATAACGGGATGCTGACCGGGTGGACGCTGGATCTGGCCACGGCGCGCAGGCTTGGCATGGCGTCCACGGGCAATGCCTCGAGGGGAACGGGGGCACCGCCATCGCCATCGACAACGAACATCGATCTGACCTTGGGTACCGAAACACCGGCGTCTTTGCTGGCAGGTATGGGCACCGGGCTTTTGGTTACATCGATGATCGGGTCGACCATCAACCCGACAACGGGCGACTATTCCCGCGGTGCAGCCGGATTTTGGGTGGAGAATGGCGAGATTCGTCATCCAGTGAACGAATGCACCATCGCCGGTAATCTGCGCGATATGTTGACGCGCATGATCCCCGCCAATGACACGAGGGCGCATTTGTCAACGCGGGTCCCCTCGATCTTGATCGAAGGGATGACTCTTGCCGGAAAATGACGGCAACAGCGATCTGGCCCTTTTGGTTCGGGCAGCAAAAGGGGCGGGCGAGATTGCCATGCGCTTTTGGCGAAATGCCCCGAAGGCGTGGGAAAAGGATGACAACGCGGGGCCCGTGACTGAGGCAGACCTTGCGGTGAATGAATATCTGGAAGGCGTGCTGCGCCCGGCAAGGCCAACTTACGGTTGGTTGTCCGAAGAAAGCCCCGATTCACCGGCGCGCTTAGAAAGCGAACGAGTGTTCATCATCGATCCTATCGATGGGACTCGCGCTTTCATCGCGGGTGACCGTCCCTTTGCCAATGCTTTGGCCGTGGCCCACAAGGGCGTTGTCATGGCGGCCGTCGTGTTTCTGCCGGCTCTTGATAAACTCTATTCGGCCAGTTCCGTGGGGATTGCAAAATTGAACGGCGTCCCTTTGCGCGCAAGCCCTGCAACGATGCCTAACGGCGCGCGCATCTTGACCGGCAAACCAAGTCTGGCGCCGCAGTTCTGGGTTGGCCCACCCCCGTTGATTGATCGGCACTTTCGTCCGTCCTTGGCTTACCGGTTATGCTTGGTGGCCGATGGCAGCTTTGACGGTGTCCTAAGCTTTCGGCAGTGCTGGGAATGGGACATTGCTGCTGGGGCGCTGATTGCCCAGCGCGCCGGGGCTTTGGTCACAGCGACAAAAGGGACACCGCTGACGTTCAATGGCGCAGATCCGCGGAGCTCGGGGCTGTGGTCCGCACCGCCGGCCCTTCATTCTGCGCTCATCTCCCAAATGGCCTGATACGGCTTCAAAGGAGAAAGGCCGCGCTGTTTCCAGCGCGGCCCTTTGGAATTTTTTTAGACTTTAGACCTTTGGACGCTTTGGCGGAACGAACCGCTTTGACGTGTCAGAGGCGCTGACCCTGGGCGCTGCAGGCTTTGCCGACTTTGCGGCATACGGCTTTTTGCCGTCTGCGGTGTGGCTTTTGAACCCAGCCGCTTTTCCGGCCGGGGCGTCGCGCTTGACGTAAGGACGCGCATCGTCCCCCTTGGGCGCATAGGTGCGCTTGGTGTCGCGGTCGCCCTCGCTGCGCGGTTTAAAACCGGTTCCTTCGGCCGCATGACTTTTGAACCCGGTTGAGCGGGCGGGTTTGTCCGCAGATCCGCCATGCGACTTAAATCCGGCCGAACGGGGGGCTGCTTTGGCATCGGGGCTCCACCGCGGCTTCGGCGCTTCGCCTTCACTGCTACGCGGGGCATAAGGCTTGCGGTCACTGTCCTCACGCTTGGCATAGGGCTTGGCAGAACCTTCCGCACGGGGGGCATAGGGCTTGCGCTCAGCGCCGTCGCGAGGGGCATAAGGCTTGCGCGGCGCATCCTCATCTCGTTTGGCATAGGGCTTGTCGCCGGCAGCACGGGGCGCATAGGGTTTGCGGTCAGAATCTTCGCGCGGCGCATAAGGTTTTGGTGCGGCGGTTTCTCGTGGCGCATAGGCCCGCGGTGCCTCGGCCTCGCTGTCCTCGACAATTCGGGCAGGCTTCGGCGTATAGGCAGGCTTTTCCGCCCGAACTGGGCGCTCGGCACGTTCCGCGCGTTCTGGCCGGTCGGAACTGCGGGCCGGGGCCTTGCGCGGAGCGGGACGGGCATCAGCCCGGTCGACATCGGGTGCAGCCGCCAGCTTTTCCATATGCAGGTCTGTGTCCAACTCGGTCACTTGCTGAAAGCGGCCAGCTTGAATTTCAAGGATCTGCACAAAGGTTTCGTCTTGCTTCACACGAATTGCCCCGATGGAATCCTTGGTGATGCCTCCCGCTTCGCAAATCTTGGGCAAGAGCCAACGCGCTTCGGCGCGGCCCGTGTGGCCGACCGACAGGCGGAACCAGACGGAGGGGCCGAACTCGCCCCTTTCGCGGGCCGGCACAGCGGCGGGCGGCGGCAAGGAATCAGACAAGACTTCTGGGGCAGAACGGCCTTCGCGCCACAGACGAACAAAGGCGGCCGCGACTTGTTCCGGGCCATAGCGTTCCAGCAACGCGCCGGCCATTTCGGCCTCTTCGCCGGGGGCATCGGCCAAAGTCGCGTGTTCCAGCACGCGCATATCTTCACGCGCCTGAACCTCATCAGCGCCGGGGGCTTTGCCCCAATCGGCCGTCACTTTTGCCCCTGCCAGCAACCGTTGCGCTTTGCGCGCTTCGGCGGGCGGTACGATTAGGGCCGACACACCCTTGCGTCCGGCACGGCCGGTTCGGCCCGACCGGTGCAGCAAGGTTTCGGAGTTGGATGGCAAATCGAAATGCACGACCAATTCAAGACCGGGCAGATCGATTCCACGAGCGGCCACATCCGTGGCGATGCAAACCCGGGCGCGTCCGTCGCGCAGCGCCTGCAAAGCATGCGTGCGTTCGGCCTGGCTTAACTCGCCCGACAGCGCGACAACCTGGAATCCCCGGTTGGCCATGCGGGCATACAAATGGCTGACATTGGCCCGGGTCTTGCAAAAGACGATGGCTGTCCGCGCCTCGTAAAAGCGCAGCAGATTGAAGATAGCCGGTTCCTTATCGCGCGATGCAACCGACAATGCGCGATATTCGATATCGACGTGCTGGCGTGCTTCGCC
>CANHLE010000012.1 GCA_947461435.1 Paracoccaceae bacterium
GTTTCTGCTCGGCGAACAGCCGCTCGAAGCTGCCTTTCGCCGCCACGGCCGCCAATTGGCCCTTGGCCTGAATTCAACCCCCGCCGCCGATGCATCGGAACTGCTGCAAGATCCCGAACTGCACAGATCCCTCACCTCGATCGTGGAACAGCTTGACCCTGAAATCGTGATCTACGACATGCCGCCCACCTTGGTCTGCGATGATCTTCTGGCCATCGCCGGGCAGGTTGATGCGGTTGTGCTGGTCACCGATGGCACCAAATCCTCGCCCGCCGACATTCGCCGTTCGGCGGAATTGCTGTCAGACACCCTTCCCCTCATGGGCGTTGTGCTGAACCGCAGTCAGGATCTGCGACTTGGCCGGTATCGGTACCAAAAGGACTAAGCGCGCATCATGGGACAAATTCAAACCCTCGACGACCTGTTCAGCTTCCTTTTGCGCCGCTTCAAGGTGATCGCCACCGTCACCCTGATCGGCATGATCCTGTCCTTGGCCTATGCAAAATCTCTGCCGCGCCTGTACGAAGCGGCGGCGTCCTTGCAGGTCGAACTGCCCACCTTGGCCGATGCCGGCTCAGATCAGGCAGGCCGCGACGCCGCCCAGATGCTGCAATCCATCGAACAGGATCTGACCACGCGCGATGCAATGATGGCGGTCATCGACCGTCATCAACTCTTTGCGGGCATCGATGGCCTCAGCGCGGATCGTCAGGCCTTTTTGCTGCGTCAGGCCGTGCGGTTTCAGCCCATCACCTCAACAACCGCTCCCACCTTTGGGGGCCCCTCTGCCATCTCGGCCCTGATCATTTCCGCCACCTGGGACGATCCCGAAACCGCCGCCCGCATTGCCAATGATTTCGCGCAGTCCTTGCTGGATTATTCCGCGGCCGGAAAGCGCGACCGCGCTCAGGAAACTGAAACCTTCTTTCAAGCCGAAGTTGACCGGATCGGCGCCGACATTCAGCGCGCCGAATCCGATCTGGCGGCCTTCAAGAACAGCAAAGCCGATTATCTGCCCGAAATCAGCGCCTCACGCCGAGACGAGATGATTGGCCTTGAAACCGATCTGCGCCAAGCCGAACGCGAGGTGGCCACCCTGAACGGTCAGCGCGCCGCGATTGTGGCCACGGGCAGCCAAAGGGCCACCGACAAACGCCGCTTGGCCGAAATTGACGCTGCCCTCGAAGTGGCCGTCTCGCAGCGCAACCAAGTCTCGGCGCGCCGCGACGAATTGATGGCCGCCTTGGCCGAGGCGCCCGCCGTGGAACAGGCCCTGTCCGGCTATGAACGGCAGTTGGGGCTGCTTCAGGACAAATATGATGCCGCCGTCAACCAACTCTCCACCGCGCAGACCGATGTTCAATTGGCCGTCAGCAACAAGACCGAACGTTTTGCCCTTCTGGAACGCGCCAACACCCCCGAAGATTCCATCGGGGCCAGCCGCAGAAAGGTCGCCGTGATGGGCACCTTGCTCAGTCTGATTGCGGCCATGGGCCTGTGTTTTGTCTACGAACAGATCTTCCCCATCGTGCGCACCGCCGAACAGTTGGAACGTCAGCTGCAAATTCGCCCCATCGTGTCGATCCCCGATCTTGCCGCCGCCGCGGCGCGGCCCCGCCTGTCGCAGGTCTTGCGCATGGTCGACGATCCCGCGCGTCCGGTGCTCGGTCTGCCGCGCTATCTGGCCGTCGCGGCCGTGGCAACGCTGGGTCTTTTGATCCTTGCGGCCCTGTTGGGCTAATCCAAAACCCGCAAAAAAATAACGAGCGGTCCCTTGGGCCGCTCGTTATGACGTTCTGAAAAAGGGATTAATATCCGGTACCGTTTAATACAACTGACACGGTGCGTACTAAAATTCCAAGATCAGTTTTCAGGCTCAGGGCTTGTTCATAGGCGGTGTCATAGTCGGCCCGCGCCTCAAACGTCGTGCGGTTGCGTCCAGCGGTCTGCCAATACCCCGTCACGCCGGGCCGCAGCACATAATAGGCCGTGCCGGGATACATCAACTGCTGGCTGATCATCATCGGCCGCGGGCCAACAAGGCTCATGTCGCCCTTCAGCACGTTCCAAAGCTGCGGCAACTCGTCCAAAGAAGACTTGCGCAACACGCGGCCAAACCGGGTGATCCGGGGATCGTTTTGCAGCTTTTGCGTCTGGTCCCATTCCGCCCTCGCGGTGGGGTTAGCCTCCAGATATTCCATCATGCGCGCATCGGCATCCAGAACCATCGACCGCAGTTTCCACATGCGGAACTTCTTGCCCTGCCGGCCCACACGCATCTGCGTGTAAAACGGGTTTCCCCCTTCCAGGGCGACTACCAACGCCAAAGCGCCCACCACCGGCACAATCACCGGAAGGGCCAGCGCAATCGCCGTGATATCAAAGGCGCGCTTGAACAGGTTCCGATACGGACCGGGCCGCTTTGGCGGCGCAGCAAGCGCAAAAGCCGGGGCATCTGCAAGCGGCGGCGTTCCGGCTGAAAGCACCGGAAAGCTCGTCGAAATCTCCGACAGGTTGATCGTCATTGCCATTCCCCGCACGACAATTGTTGCGCAAAGTGACGATGATCACGGACAGCAACATTTGCCGATCGGATGACAAAGGCCAAAGCCTCTTCCGGTAGCAGACACATAAATCCAGAAAAACAGCACATAATCTTTGCCCAAACAGATAGGCCCCCATTGATTATTTTACGCGGGCATGGGTGGGTTTGGCGACAGGCTTCACCGCATTTCTGACATATTTTAGGCGCAATTAAGCAGAATTTTTCCGCCATCATGGCTAAAATATGCCCAAGCGGTCTTTAAATACTCTCTTAGGTTGCATATCGCCAAAATTAACCAATTTCTCCCGCCAAAGTGATTCGCGCCCCCGATCTTGCAACCGCAGAGTTCGGCGCGTCCTTGGCGGGGAAAAGCGGGAAGCGAAAAACAAGGTTAATAGAACTTATTGTTTCCAATATGAATTATAGTTAACTAAGACGGCCAGATTTCCCGCGTCAGGGCCACAGGTCCCCCGCTGTTCCGGACGACGCCTGTCCGGAATCTGCACAGTCCCTGAATCTCGCGCCCAGTGGCGGACCGAGAGAGTGAGCCGTAAGTTACAATCGCCCTAAAATCGAATGATCGTTTCTTATTCAGAAACAATTCGGTTCAAATAAGTCCCATATTCATTTTTAGCGAAGGTTTTGGCGCGCTGCTTTAACATGGCCTTGTCCATCCAGCCGGCGCGAAAGGCAATTTCATCGGGGCTTCCCACTTGCAGGCCTTGGCGCTGTTCCAATGTGCGCACGAAATTCCCCGCGTCCAAAAGACTGGCATGGGTGCCGGTATCCAGCCAGGCAAACCCGCGCCCCATGCGTTCGATCTTCAGGCTGCCCTCGGCCAGATACATTTCCAGCAGATCTGTAATCTCCAACTCTCCGCGCGCGGAAGGTTTGACCTTCGCGGCAAACTCCGGCGCGCGCCCGTCCAGAAAATACAGCCCCGTCACGGCATAGTTGGATGGCGGAACCTTTGGTTTTTCAACGATCTGGTTCACCACACCGGCCGCATCGAACCCCACCACGCCATAGCGTTCCGGGTCTGAAACCTGATACCCAAACACCGTGCCGCCGCGCGCTTGTCCGTCCGCCGCCGCCAGCATGTCGGGCAGTCCATGCCCGAAAAAGATATTGTCGCCCAGAACCATGGCCGACGGCGCGCCCGCCAGAAAATCGGCCGCCAGCAAATAGGCCTGCGCCAAACCATCGGGCGATGGTTGCGGGATATAGGTCAACGAAATTCCCCATTGGCTGCCATCGCCCATCAAGCGCTTGAACTGGCTTTGATCTTCGGGCGTGGTGATCACGGCAATCTCGCGGATCCCGGTCAACATCAGCGCAGACAGCGGGTAATAGATCATGGGCTTGTCATAAATGGGCAAAAGCTGCTTGGACACACCCATCGTAATGGGCCAAAGCCGTGTACCGGATCCGCCGGCAAGAATGATGCCCTTACGTTTCATCACAGCAGTTCCTTCAACATGACGCTCAGTTCGGTTTTCCAGTCGGGCCGCTGAACCCCAAAGGCGGCGGCCAGACTGCCGCAATCCATCCGGCTGTTGGCCGGGCGGCGGGCGGGCGTGGGATAGGCAGCGCTGGGGATATCCGTGATCTGGCAGGGCAGCCCCGCCTGCGCCATGATCTCCCGCGCGAAATCGGCCCAGGATGTGTCTGGCGCACCGCTGAAGTGATGGGTGCCGCCCTTCGAGCCCGCGACCATCGCCCGCATGCAGGTGAACAGCGCGTCCGCGATGGCGCAGGCCGGCGTCGGCCCCCCGATCTGATCGGCCACAACATTCAGCGCAGAACGCTCGCGCCCCAGCCGCAGCATGGTCTTGACGAAATTGCTGCCATGGGCCGAAACCACCCATGACGTGCGCAAGATCAAGGCATTGCCGCCCGCCGCCCGCACGCCAATTTCGCCTTTCAGCTTAGACCGGCCGTAAGCCCCCAAGGGGCCCGTCGGATCCTCGGGGGCAAAAGGCGCCGTGCCCAACCCGTTGAAGACATAATCGGTGGAAACATGCGCAAACGGCACCCCGCGCGCGGCGCAGGCCCGCGCCATGGCCGTGGGCGCATCCCCGTTCACAATCGTGGCCGCAGGCTCTTCGGTCTCCGCCTTATCCACCGCTGTCCAGGCTGCGGCGTTGATCACCCCGTCCACATCCGCCGCCATCACGGCAGCGGCGCAAGCGGCCGGGTCCATCAGATCGGCCTCGGCCCGGGACAGAAACCGCGCGGTCACTCCGGCAGGCAAGCGCCGGGCAAGTTCATGGGCCACCTGCCCGGTTTGGCCGAAAACCAACAGCTTCATCGGTCAGAACCCTGCCACAGGTTGAAATCAGCCCCGCACGGGCCAAGGGTGCAGCACAACTTTTGTTTGGTCATGCCTTGACCCCCAACCGAACACCCACCCCGGCGCGCGCTTGCAGCGGTTTCCACCACGCCTCGTTGTCCAGATACCACTGTACGGTCTTTTCAAGACCCTCTTCCACCGTCACCGATGGCCGCCAGCCGAGTTCGCTTCTGATCCGCGAGGGGTCGATCGCATAGCGCGCGTCGTGGCCGGGGCGGTCGGTGACATAGGTGATCTGATCGGCATAGGGCCGCGCTTTGGGGCGCTTCTTGTCCAAAATAGCGCAAATCGTGGTCACCAGATCAATGTTGCGCCGCTCGTTCTCCCCGCCGATATTATAGCTGCGTCCCACCGCGCCTTTTTGCACCACAAGCAGCAGCGCATCCGCATGATCTTCGACATAAAGCCAATCGCGCACATTCAAACCGGCCCCATAAACCGGGATCGGTTTACCCGCCAGCGCGTTCAAGATCGTCACCGGAACCAACTTTTCGGGAAAATGGAACGGACCGTAGTTGTTCGAACAATTGGTCAAGACCACCGGCAGGCCATAGGTTTCATGCCAGGCCCGCACCAGATGGTCGCTGGCCGCCTTTGACGCCGAATAGGGGCTGCGCGGATCATAGGGCGTATCTTCCGTGAATTGACCCGTCTCGCCCAACGATCCAAAAACCTCATCGGTCGAAATATGGTGAAACCGAAAGGCCTCGGGCTTGCCCATCTGCTGCCAATAGGCGCGCGCCGATTCCAGCATGTTATAGGTGCCGTTGATATTGGTCAGGATAAAATCACCCGGCCCGTCGATCGATCGGTCCACGTGGCTTTCGGCGGCCAAATGCATCACGGCATCGGGCCGATGCGTGGCAAACACCTCGTCCAGTCGGGCTCGGTCGCGAATATCGGCCTGTTCAAACGAATACAGGTTCGACGTGGCAACCGAGGCGACATTTTCGGCGCAGGCGGCATAGGTCATGGCATCAAGGTTAATCACCTCATGCCCGCGCGCGATGGCCAGACGCACCACGGCAGATCCGATAAACCCTGCGCCGCCCGTCACCAGAAGCTTCATTTTGCACCCTCAAAGGCAAAGGGGCTGACAAAATCGCGCAGCAAAGGCGCCGCCATGTCTTTGGCCGACAGAACCGGATCGCCCGTCAGGGCCCAGTCAATGCCGATCTCGTCATCATTCCAGCGCACCGCGCCATCGCACTCGGGCGCATAAACGTCGGTGCATTTATATTGCACTTCGGTATTTTCTGCCCGCGTGACAAAGCCGTGCAAAAAGCCCTTGGGCACGTACAACTGCTTGCCATTCTCGGCCGTCAGTTCAACCCCCACCCATTTTCCATAGGTCGGGCTGCCACGGCGAATATCGACGGCCACATCAAAAATCGCCCCTTTGGAGCAGCGCACCAACTTGTCCTGCGCATGAGGCGGAGATTGAAAATGCAGCCCCCGCAGGGTGCCGACCCGCGCCGACATCGAATGATTGTCCTGCACAAAAACCACATCCAGACCCGCCGCCTTCGCCCGGTCTACGTTGTAGGTTTCCACAAACCAACCCCGCTCATCGCCAAATCGTTTTGGAGTCAAGATCACGAGGTCTGGCAAAGCTGTGTGTTCAATCAACATTCGGACCGCCCAAGAAGTTCGCCTACCCCCTAGCGAAGGATGTTAAGAAGTCAACCAGATTTGATTGCAAAAGACCAACCGCAACCCCGCCCGCGGCCAAAAAAAACACCAGATCGTGCACAAAATCCCATGCCTGATGCCGCCGCGCCAAAGCCACGATCGCAAGATGCGTCACCACCCCCGCCGCCCCCAGCGCCGCAAGGGCCCCCATCAAACCGCCAAGTTCGACGCCCACCACAAAGGCCGCTGTCTGCACCACCGCGCGCAGGGCCATGACCAGAAAATATCCCTTGGAATTGCCCGCTGCCAAGGCCGATTGGTCATAGGTCATCCCAATCACCTGCGGCATCTGCGCCAGCGTCAGCGCCGCCATGATCTGCGCCGCCGCCCCATACCGCGGATCATACAGCAGCCCCACGATCTGGGCCGAAAACCCACCCACCAAAGCCAAAAGCACCAGAACGCTGCCGGTCAGCCCAAAGCGTAACCTGCGCAGTCGCGCTGCATTTTCCGCCGACGCGGCAGGGGGCCGGTCGCGGTAAATCGGGATCATGATCCGTCCGGTCACCGCACCCGCCAAAAGCACCGGAAACGAGGCCAAGAAGTACCCGATGTTGTAAATCCCCAACTGGTCCAACGGCAAATAGGCCCCCAAGATCGCCTTGTCGCCCTGCGACAATAAAAAGCCGCAGGCGGTCGACAGGAAGATCCACTTGCCAAAATGAACAAGATCGTGCCCCGCCTCGGCCTGCCATTGCAGACGATTGGCCCGTCCGGGCAAAAAGGCGTGCATCAAAACCAACTTGGCCACGGCCCCCAGAATGGCCCCCCAAACCAGCGCCCAGACCGACCCCAGCGCAAAGGCCAGCGCCACGATCGCGGCGATGCCAAGGATCTGCGCGATCAGATCCAACAAGGTGACGCGCGCCAAAAGCAGATGCCGGTTCGCCGTGTCGATCCGCGTCGGGTTGAACCCCGAAATCAACAGCGTCAGCCCCGCCGCCGGCACCAAAAGGCGCAAGTCCGGCACCTCGTAAAACGCAGCCACCGGAACGGCCGCAGCGCAGGTCAACAGCCACAAGATCCCGCCACGCAGAACGTTGATGGTAAAGGCCGTGTCCAGAAATTCCGGCGCATCGCCTTTCGGGTGCTGGCTGATCGCCGGACCAATCCCCACATCCGAAAACATCGCCAAGCCCACCAGAACAACCGACACCAAGGCCATCTGTCCAAAGGCTTCTGGAAACAGCAGGCGGGTCAAGATCAGGTTTGACGCCAACCGAAGGGCCTGCGTCATCGCATAGGATCCCGCCGTCAGCATCGATCCGGTCAGGGCCCGGGCGAACAGGCCTTCGGACAAGGGGGACGATTTGGCATCACTCATCGGTGTCTCTGGCTTGCGGTTGCGGCAGATTTCTTGGGAATGGCGCAGCAATTGGCCATAGGCAAGGAAACATTGCGTTTCCGCTGCCCCATTTGGGGGGGTGCGCCTGCAAGAAGGCTTTCGCAATGCGCCCGGCCCCACTAGGCTGGCGGCACCTTTGTTCTGGTAGTCTCGTGCCCCAATTGACCATTGCCTATCTTGTTAACACCTATCCGCGCGCGTCCCACAGCTTTATCCGGCGCGAGATTCAAGCGCTGGAACGGCAGGGCCTGATGCTGCACCGCTTTGCGATGCGCACGGATCGCGCCGCGCTGAAAGACCCTGCCGATCTGGCCGAAGACGCGCGGACCGAACATGTTCTCTCCGTCCCGAAACTGCGCCTTTTGCGCCTGTCCCTGTCCACGCTTGCGGCGCATCCGGCGCGCGCTTTGGCCGCCGTGCGTCTGGCCTTGTCGCTGGGCGGGGCTGCCAATGCACGGCGGCGCCATCTGGTCTATCTGGTCGAAGCGGCCTACGTCGCGGCCCGCTGCCGTGCGCTGAACATCGGCCATATTCACGCCCATTTCGGCACAAACTCCACCACGGTGGCGCTTTTGGTGGGGGCTTTGGGCGGTCCGGGGTTCAGCTTCACGGCGCACGGCCCCGAAGAGTTTGATGCGCCCCATGCCCTGTCCTTGGGGCGAAAGGTGCAGTCTAGCCGTTTTGCCGTTGCCATTTCATCCTTTGGCCGCTCGCAGCTGTGCCGCTGGGCGGATCCGGGCCAGTGGGACAAGATCAAGGTGGTTCACTGTGCCATCGAACCGGCCCTATTCAAGACTCCGCCCCCCCTGCCCGTCGGCGGCCCGCATCTGGTGGCCATCGGGCGGCTGTCGGCGCAAAAGGGATTTGCCCTGCTGATGGACGCGGTGGCTGCCGCTGTGCCCGATCTGCCGGGCCTGCGCGTGACCCTTGTCGGCGACGGAGAGCTGCGGCCCCAGATCGAGGCGGCGATTGCCGCCAAGGGGCTTGGGGCGCATGTCCATCTGGCCGGATGGCAAGACGAGGCCGGCGTGCGCGCGGCCCTTGCAGGGGCACAGGCCCTGATCCTGCCCTCTTTTGCCGAAGGCCTGCCCGTGGTTGTGATGGAGGCGATGGCTGCGGCGCGGCCGGTGATTGCCACGGCCATCGCCGGTGTGCCGGAATTGGTAACGCCCGATGTCGGCTGGCTGGTGCCCGCGGGCGATGCGGCGGCTTTGGCGGACGCGATCCGCACCATGGCCGCAACGCCGCTGCCCCTTTTGCAGGCCATGGGCTTGGCGGGCCGAACCCGCGCCTTGACCCGTCATGACGCCGATACCGAGGCGGCCAAGCTTGCCACCTTGTTCAAAGAGGCAGCGCCATGACATCGATGATCCTTGCCTGCGCCAGCCATGCGCCGGCCATCTTGCAGGCAAATCTGCTCCGCTCTGCCGACATCGTCTCGGGGGCCTTGCCCTATCATGTCGAACAGGGCGCAGAATCGGCCAGCGCCGCCTATAACCGGGCCTTGCAGGCCACAACCGCCGACGTCGTGATCTTTGCGCATCACGATGTCTATCTTCCCCCGGGATGGACGGCGCTGCTGCGCCGGCGTCTGGAACAGCTTCCGCAGGACTGGGCCCTGTTCGGGGCCTTCGGGGTGGGGCTGGACGGGGCACATATCGGGCCGGTTTGGTCCTCGTCGCTGGGCCAGATCGTGGGGCGGGTGCCCTTGGGTCCGGTTCCGGTCCAAAGCTTTGACGAACTGCTGATCGTGATGCGCAGGGATGCGAATCTCCGCTGGGATGCGGCGCTGCCCGGCTGGCACTTTTATGGCACCGACATCGTGGCCACCGCCCGCGCCGCCGGTCGCGGGGCCTATGCCGGCGCGCTGCCCACGGTCCATAACGACCGCTACCACGAGGCGCTGGGCCCTGATTTCACCGAATGTTACCGCTTCATGCAAAGAAAATGGGCCCCCGTCCTGCCCCTGCGCTCGCCCATTACAAAGATAAGTCGATCTGGCCTGCACCTGATGCGCGACCGCTGGAAGGCCCATCGGTCAGCCGGTTTTCGGGTCGGAATGGCAACCGGCACGGACACCCCCGTTGAAACTTTGGCCGAACGCTGCGGATGGGCCAAACTTGACTGACGCAGCCCCTTCAAATCGGTGCGCTTTACCGCCATATAGGGCCAAATCCTTTGCACCGAGGACCGCATGATGTTTGGAACCACCGATAAACCCGCTGTTGCCTCTGACCTGATCAAGGACGGATCCGAGCGTACCTTTATGGCCGATGTAATCGAACCGTCGCGCACGGTTCCGGTGATCGTCGACTTCTGGGCGCCTTGGTGTGGGCCCTGCAAAACCCTTGGCCCCGCGCTGGAGGCGGCCGTGACCGCGGCAAAGGGCGCCGTGCGGATGGTCAAGATTAATGTCGATGAAAATCAGGGCCTTGCTGGTCAGCTGCGGATTCAATCCATTCCAACCGTCTATGCCTTTTTTAACGGACAGCCGGTGGACGGATTTCAAGGGGCGGTTCCGGGTTCTGAGATAAAGGCCTTTATCGACCGGCTGGCCAAGATGGGCGGCGGCGTGCCAGATGGCGGTCTGGCCGAGGCTTTGGAAGCCGCCGAACAGATGCTGGAGGAAGGTGCTGCGGCTGACGCGGCTGAAACCTTTGCCGCGATTTTGGAAGAAGAGCCAGAAAATGCCGCCGCCTATGGCGGGATGATCCGCACCTATATCGCCATCGGCGATCTGGATCAGGCCGATGCCTTCGCCGCCGCGGCCCCCGAGAAAATCGCGACGTCCAAAGAGATAGAAGCCGCCCGCGCCCAGATCGAACTGGCGCGGCAGGCGGCCAAGGCCGGCCCCGTCGACGATCTGCGCGCGGCCCTGTCCCGCGATCCGGCGAACCGCCAGACGATGTTCGATCTGGCCACGGCGCAGCATGCATCGGGCGATATCGAGGGCGCGGTGAATACGCTTTTGGACCTGTTCAAACTGGACCGCGAATGGAACAACGGCGCGGCACGGGCACAGCTTTTCACAATTTTCGACGCCCTTAAGCCGCAAGATCCGATCGTTCTGGCGGGGCGTCGCCGTCTTTCGTCGATGATCTTTGCCTAACGCGATAATCGACCTAGCTGTAGGGCATCATGACAAAACCAGACCTGCCCACCTCGATCCCCGTCTTTCCGCTGTCCGGCGCGCTTTTGTTGCCCCGTGCCCGCCTTCCGCTGCATATCTTCGAGCCGCGATATATCGCGATGCTGGAAGACTGCATGAAAACCCAAAGCCGTCTGATCGGGATGATCCAGACGCAGGGGGCCGAGGGCAAGCGCCTTGCCTCGATCGGATGCGCGGGGCGTCTGACATCGTTTTCTGAAACGGAAGACGGGCGATACATGGTCACCTTGACCGGACAGTCGCGCTTTCGGCTGGGTGAGGAGGTCGAGGGGTTTTCGCCATTTCGCCGCTTTAACGTGGATTGGAACGGCTTTGATCGCGACCGGTCTGACCAGGACGAGACGGACCCGCAGCTTGACCGGCCCGCGTTTCTGGCCCTGTTGTCGCGCTTTTTCGAGGCGCGGCAGTTGGGCGTGGACTGGAAGAACCTGTCGAAAGCCGATCCGGAGCTTTTGGTGAACGCCCTGTCCATGCTTTTGCCGCTGCCCCCCGAAGACAAACAGGCGCTTCTGGAGGCGCCAAACCTGACGGACCGCCGCCAAACCCTGACCGCCCTGATCGAGTTCGCCCTGCACCGGGGCGAGGATGGCGATGAGATGATGCAATGACCACGACCCCGCCCGCCCATGACAGGCGCATGCTGGAGGCGTTGATCTGCCCGGTCACGCAGGGCCCGCTGACCTGGGACGCAGAGCGCGCAGAGCTGGTGTCCAGCATGGCCAAGCTGGCCTTTCCGGTGCGGGATGGTATCCCGATCATGCTGGTCAGCGAAGCCCGCGCGGTCGACTGACGCCTTTTGCCAAGGACGGGGCGGCGCGTTTTTTGGCAGAAATTGAGTGTGCTCAATTAACCTTTTTCAACCCCGTTTTGGCCCAGCGCCGCAGATGCGCGATCAGGACATCAAAGGAAGATGAAAGATCGGTCAACGCGCCGCGCGCGGCGCGGCGGTTGATCTTTGTGGGTCTGGCCATCAGGCAGGGTGGCCGTCAGCGGGCGGGGGCTTTTTTGCCCCGGCCTTACCGCTCTTCGATGAGGATCTCGCGCTTGCCGACATGGTTGGCGGCGGTGACCACAGAGTGTTCTTCCATCTGCTCGACCAATCTTGCGGCCTTGTTGTAACCAATGCCGAGTTTGCGCTGGATGTACGAGGTGGAACATTTGCGATCCTTGGCAACGATGGCCACAGCCTGATCATACAAGGAATCGTCCAACCCGTCAGAGCCAAGGCCCAGAACCGCATCAATCTCGGCAGCGTTTTCATCTTCGGGGCCGTCGATCACACCCGACATATAGACGGGCGGTCCGTAGGATTTGAGGTGGTTCACGATTTCTTCGACCTCTTCATCCGAGACGAAGGGACCGTGAATTCGGCTGACGCGGCCGCCGCCCGCCATGTAAAGCATATCGCCCATGCCCAAAAGCTGTTCGGCCCCCTGTTCGCCCAAAATCGTGCGGCTGTCGATCTTTGACGTCACTTGAAAGGAAATCCGGGTGGGGAAGTTGGCCTTGATCGTGCCGGTGATCACATCGACCGAGGGGCGCTGCGTGGCCATGATCAGGTGGATGCCGGACGCGCGGGCCATTTGGGCAAGGCGCTGGATGCAAGCCTCGATTTCCTTGCCGGCGACCATCATCAGATCGGCCATCTCGTCAACCACGACCACGATATAGGGAATGGTCACGGGTTGGAATTCTTCGGTTTCAAACACGGGTTCGCCCGTATCATCATCAAATCCGGTCTGGATGGTGCGCTTGAACATCTCGTTCTTGGCAAGCGCCTCGCGCACGCGGCCATTATAGCCTTCGATGTTGCGCACGCCCATTTTAGACATTTTGCGATACCGCTCTTCCATCTCTCCGACGACCCATTTCAGGGCGACGACGGCCTTTTTGGGATCAGTCACGACAGGGGACAGCAGATGCGGGATGCCGTCATAGACGGAGAGTTCCAGCATCTTGGGGTCGATCATGATCAGGCGGCATTCTTCGGGGGAGAGTTTGTAAAGAAGCGACAGGATCATGGTGTTGATGGCAACGGATTTGCCCGACCCGGTGGTGCCCGCGATGAGAAGGTGGGGCATTTTGGCGAGGTTGGCGATGATCGGCTCTCCGCCGATATCCTTGCCCAAGGCGAGGGGCAGGCGCATGGAGGTGTCGCCGAAATCGCGGGCTGAAATGATTTCGCGTAACACCACCTTTTCGCGCGTGGCGTTGGGCAGTTCGATGCCGATCACGGTGCGGCCGGGGACGGTGGACACGCGGGCAGACAGGGCCGACATGCTGCGGGCGATGTCATCGGACAGGCCGATGACGCGGCTGGCCTTCAGGCCGGGGGCGGGTTCAAGTTCGTACATGGTGACGACGGGGCCGGGACGCACGGAGGTGATCTCTCCGCGCACGCCATAATCATCCAGAACGGATTCCAGCATGCGCGCGTTTTCTTCCAAAGCCTCGTTCGACAGGCTGTGGCGCTGAATCGAGGCCGGGTTGGACAGCAAGGACAGCGGCGGCAGTTCATAGGCCGGGGCCGGATCATCAAAGCGCAGGCGGGGCTGGGATTCGGCCATGGCTTGGCGCGACGGGGCGGCCGGTTTGCGGGGGGTGGGCTGCACGACGGGGCGGCGCAGGTCTGGTGCAGGGATCTGGCTGCGCAGATCGGGGCCGGGGGCAAAGTCTGCAGCGTCGTCGATGCCGAGATCATAGTCGGCATCCCAGTCGGCCGCGATGGCCAGATCCGTCTCGTCTTGAAGATCAAGATCATTGGGGGCGGCGCTGCGGCGGGCCCCCGGCATGGTGGGGGCCAAAGAAAGCGCGGCGGCGGCCATGACCGATGCCGAAACCGGGGGTTCCATGCGCAGACCGGGCGCGTTGGGGCGGCGGGTTGTATCGGCCACCAGCGGCACGGGGCCGCGCGGGCGGGTCTGCGAGGTTTCGCGGCGGGCGATGGCGGCGGCGATGGGATTGCTGGCTGTCGGTGCCACCACGGGGCCGCTGCTGCGCTGGCGGATCACATCGGAGATCCGGGATTTGATGCGGTCTTGGTCGGGAAGATCGATCAGCAGATCCGCGGATTCGGGCAAGGGACGCTCGATCAATTCTGGTTCGGGCTGGGCGCCGCGGCGCAAGACCGAGGGCACAAGCGCCATCAGGCCGGTCCGGGTGCGCGGCGCGGCGTAGGAGGCGGCTTCGGCCAGAGGTTCGCTGTAGCGGGAATCGGCGTGCAGGGGGCTGGCCTGGCCCCAGTCAGGTTTGGTGTGAGGACCGGTTTCAATCTTGGGTTCGGACCGGCGGGCCAGACTGCCGCGCTGTGCGGCGGCCAGCGACGCGGCGCCCGGCGCCTGAACCGCGGCCTTGGCCGCGCGGTGCCGTTGGTGCAGCGCGGCGCCCGCACGAAGCGAGCCGGTTGCCCCCTTGTGGGCGGCGCCCAACAAGGAATCATAGGTTAAAATGACCCCATTGGTCAGGAATCGGAGGATGATCACCAGTTCCGAGCGTGTGAAGCCCGCGATCAGAAGCGAGGCCGCCATCATCGCGACGCCGAAGATCAGGCTCATGGTCTTGATGGCAATGACCGGCGAGATGGGCATAAGGTTGATCAGGACGCCCAAGAAAGTATCGCCGAACAGGCCGCCGAGACCGAAGTAATGGGGCCAATCGGCCCCTGCGGCCAATGTGGCCGCATAGACCGACGCCGTGGCGGCCGCGAAGGGCAGGAAAACGGCGCGGGTCAGAACACGTTCGGCCCCCCGGTGCAGCACGAACCGCCCCCCCCAGACCATGACGATCAGCGGCACCACCCACGACCCCTTGCCTGCCAGCAAGATCATGGTGGAGGCCAGAGACGCGCCGAAATGCCCGAAGAGATTGACGATGGGCTTATCGGTGGCGACCATCCACGAGGGATCTTCGGGTGAATAGGTCCAAAGCATCAAGGCCATGCACAGCCCAAGCAGGGCCAGCGCAACCCCAAACAATTCGCGGCCGCGCCGTTCGAGCATGGCTTGCGTACCTTGATCCAGAAGGGGATCGCGCTGACGGGCCTGATAGGATGCCATTGATCTGAACCTCACCGATACAGGCAGTCGCGGAGCATGGTCAGCCCGCGCTGCGTTTCTTCTTTTGGGGCCACCAAAGCGACCCTGATATAGCCTTTTGCCGGATTATGCCCGGCGACGTCACGCGACAGATAGGCCCCCGGCAAGACCCGAACGCCCGTTTCGCGCCAAGCGCGCAGGGCGCTGGCCTCGCCGTCGTCGACCGCAAGCCACAGGAAGAACCCGCCTTGCGGCACCTGAAAGCCTTGGATGCCGCCAAAGATCTGCCGGGCGATGTCGAATTTCTGATGGTACAACGCGCGCGAGGCGGTCACGTGCCCCTCGTCCGACCAAGCCGCTTCGCTGACGCGCTGCAGGGGTAAGGGCACCGGGGCACCGGCAAAACTGCGAAGTTTGCGCAGGCGCGCCATGCCTTGGGGCCCACCGGCCACGAAACCAGACCGCAACCCCGGCAGGTTTGAGCGTTTGGACAGGGAATGAAAAGCAAAGGCCCGTTCGGGATTGGCCCCGATTTCGGCCGCGATTTCAAGGATACCGGGCGGCGGAGATTGCGCCCAGATGTCGCTGTAGCATTCATCGGCCAAGACGATGAAATCGTGCTTTTCTGCCAGAGCCAGCAGCGTTGTCAGGTACTCGCGGCTGGCAACCGAGCCTTGCGGATTGGCAGGAGAGCAGATGTAGGCAATCGCGACGCGGTCCAACTGGGCGGGGGCAAGCCCGGCGTAATCGGGCAGGAACCCTGTCGCGGCCGTGGCCGGAACATACAAGGGTTCGGCCCCCACGGTCAGCGCGGCCACGGCATAGACCTGATAGAAGGGGTTTGGCATCAAGACCAAGGGCGTTTGCACGCCCTTGCGTTCGGGGCACAGCGCGATGCAGGCGTTGAACAGGCCTTCGCGCGTGCCGTTCAGGTTCATGATCTGATCTGGCCCCAGATCAACCCCGTAGCGCCGTTTCAACCACCCGGTGATGGCGGCCAAAAGTTCGGGTGTGCCATCGTTGGGGGGATAGACGCCAAAGCCGGACAGATGGGCATTCAGGATGGGGGCCACAAAATCGGGCATGGGATGGCGCGGCTCGCCGATGGTCATGGCAATGGGCGCCCCGCCCGGAGCGTGCGAATCCAAAAGCGCCCGCAATCGCGGAAACGCATAATCCGGCAGGTTCGAAAACCGCTCAGGAAACGCCATGTCTGCCTCAACCTCGGGGTCATTGCGCCCCGTTATTGCCAAGTCTTAGCGAGGCGCGGGGCGCGGGTCCAGAAAAACGTAAGGATTAAACGGGGATGGGGGGGGGATCTGTGGCTTTTTCGCATGAGTTTGTCGGCTTGCGGGGGTTGAACTTTGCCTTGCGGGTGCCGAAATCGCGCGAAACGGCACGAGGGATCGCGGGTGAGACAGGCACGGCTTGGATGGAAAGGGTGGGGAAGCCTTGCGGTTGGGGTGGGGGTTTTGGCCGGGATTTGCGCAGTACTCTGGGCGGCACTCTGGGCGGAGATGCGACCGAACCGGACGCTGGAGCGCGCGGTGTTTGAAGGTCTTTATCACAGCCCCCTGCCCCGACGTGCGACGCCGCCATCGGTTTTTCACCTTGGTCATTCGCTGGTGGGGCGCGACATGCCCGCCATGGTGGCGCAATTGACCGGGGGCGTCTTTGGCAGCCAGTTGGGATGGGGGGCGTCGCTGCGGCAACATTGGACGGGGGACGTTCCGGGGTTTGCCGAGGAAAACGCCAGCGCCGCGTTTCGTCCGGCACGGGAGGCGATCTTGTCTGGCGATTATCAGGCCGTGGTCCTGACAGAGATGATCGATTTGGCGGACGCGCTGCGCCACCACGATTCGGCGCGGGCGCTGGCCGATTGGGCCCTTTTGGCCCGCACATCGCGGCAAGATGTGAGGCTGTATCTGTACGAGACATGGCACCGCTGGGACGATCCCGCAGGCTGGGCGCAGCGCGTGCGGCAGGACCGCGCCGCCCTGTGGGAGGATGGCCTGCTGCGCCCCGCCATGGCGCGCGAAGGCGTTGGGGTGATCTATGTCATTCCCGGCGGGCAAGTGATGGCGGCCGTGGTTGCGGCGGCTGAGTCTGGCGCGCTCCCATCGATTGGCGGGCGCGCGGCGCTGTTCAGCGACGAAATTCACCTGACAGATCTGGGGGCCTATGTGGTGGCCCTGACGCAGTATGCGGTGCTGATGGGGCGCAGCCCGCAAGGCCTGCCATCCGATTTGCGGCGGGCCGATGGGACGGCAGCCGATTTGCCCCGCGATGTGGCGGCGCTGCAGGCCTTGGTCTGGACGGTGGTGCAGGGGGACCCGATGACAGGGATCGCCGGGCAGCGGGATGCGGCGGGCCCTTAGGCCAAGGCCCGCTCGGCCGCGAGGCCCAGCACGATCAACCGCTCTTCGGTGCCGCTGGCCCCCATGATCGATATCCCGCAAGAGGGTTGGTTGGTGGGCAGCGTCAGAACCGGAAGATTCATCAGATTTCCCATGCGGGTGTTGCGCAGGGCCAAAAGATTTTCGGTCACGTAATAATCTGGATCGCTCATCAGGCGGGCGGCGTCGGGCGGCAAGATGGGCGAGGTGGGCAGCAAAACCGCGTCAAAGCCGGCCATGTCGCGGGCCCAGGCCGCGCGGATCTGGTTCAGGCGGCGCCAGCCTGCCACATAATCCATTGCCGAAACCATCTGCCCGGCGCGAAACCGATCAAGGATTCGCGGGAACATCTTGTCCGGCGCCGATTCGATGAGGGTGGACCAGATGCCGTAAGCTTCGGCGGTGAACAAGATCCCTGCGAGGGTCAGCGCCTCGGCCATATCGGGGAAGGCGACGCGGGTTACCTTGGCCCCCGCGCGGCCCAGACGGGCCAGAGCATCGTCAAAACCCTGCGCCGGGCGATCGCGCAGGCCATCCAGCGCGATGGTTTCAAGCACCGCAAGGCGCGCGCCGGACAGGCTGGGCACGGTCAGATCCATGGGGCGGGCGCCTTCGGCGGCGGCCAGCAAAAGCGCGCAGTCTTCGACCGAATGGGCCAGAAAGCCCACGGTGTCGAATTTTTCGCACAGCGGCACGACCCCGGTCAGCGGCAGACGGCCCGAGGTGGTTTTGAGACCCACAAGATCATTCCAAGCCGCCGGAAGGCGCACCGATCCGCCGGTATCGGACCCCACGGCGGCCGGGGCGAGGCCGAAGGCGATGGAGGCCGCCGCACCCGAGGACGACCCGCCTGCCACCGCGCGGGGATCGTTGATACACGGCGGGGTGGCGGTAACCGGGTTCAGGCCAAGGCCAGAAAAGGCCAATTCGGACATATGGGTTTTGCCAAGGCAAACAAGGCCTTCGCGGGTTGCCATTTCGAGCACGGCGGCGTCGCGCGGCGGGGTGCGCCCGCGCAGGAGGGCGGACCCGGCCTCTGTCGGCGTGCCGGCGGTATCAAACAGGTCTTTCCACGACAGCGGCACCCCGTCGAGCGGCCCGCGGCGCAGCCCCATCTTGGCGCGGCCCGCGGCACCCATCGCCTCGCCCCGGGCGCGGGTTGGGGTAGTGCGGGCATAGATGCGCGGCGCGGTTTCGTGCGCGTCGATCTTGTCCAAAAAGTACTCGGCCAATTCAACGGCGTTGATCGTGCCTTTGCCGATGGCGCGGCCCAGCTCTGCTGCGGTCATGTTGGACCAGGTTTTCATGATGCACCCCATTGTTGCAGGCAGGCTAGCGGCAAGGGGGCGCATGGACAATCCCGCGCGTTCGCGCATAGTCGGCCCATGACATATGACAGCGATATCGTGATCGTGGGCGGGGGGTTGAATGGCCCGGCCCTGGCATTGGCACTGGCGAGCGGGGGGATGCGCGTGACGGTCATCGACGCCCGTGCGGCCCCGGCGCGGGCCAAGCCCGGCTTTGACGGGCGCGCCTATGCGCTGTCGATCGCGTCAAAGCGCTTGTTGACGGCGATTGGCGTTTGGGCGCGGGTGGGGGCGCAATCGCAGCCGATGTTAAAGATCGTGGCCACAGATGGGCGGGTGGGCCAAGGGCCGGCGCCGCTGCGGTTGCGGTTTGATCATGACGAGATTGAAGAGGGCCCCATGGGGTTCATGCTGGAGGACCGGCATTTGTATGCCGGGTTTCTGGACGCCATGGCCGAGGAGCCCAGAATTACCCTGATCGCCGGGCAGACGGTGGTGAGCCAAGAGATTACCGGGCAGGCAGCGCGGGTGACCTTGGCCAGCGGCGCGACGGTGAGCGCGCGGGTTCTGGTGGGCTGCGATGGCCGCGCATCGGGCGTGGCGGCGCGGGCCGGGATCAAGCGGCAGGGGCATGCGTATGGGCAAACGGCGCTGGTTTGCGCCGTAAGCCATGAGCGCGCGCACGGCGGCATCGCGCATCAGTTTTTCACGCCCGGCGGGCCCTTTGCCATTTTGCCGCTGGCCGGGGGGCATCATTCGTCAGTGGTGTGGAGCGAGCCTGAGGGCCCCGCCCAGCAGATTGCGGCGCTGGAGGATGCGGACTTTCTGACGGTGCTGCGCCCCCGGTTCGGCGCGTTTCTGGGCGAGATTGCGCTGGTGGGCGCGCGGTTCAGCTATCCTTTGTCGCTGACCTTGGCCGAGCGGTTCGCCGGGCCGCGGTTGGCCTTGGTGGGCGATGCCGCGCATGGGGTGCATCCGATCGCGGGCCAGGGATTGAATCTGGGGCTGCGCGATGTGGGGGCGCTGGCACAGGTGATGGTGGATGCCGCGCGGCGCGGCGAGGATATTGGCGCGGCCGATGTGCTGGAGCGTTATCAGACTTGGCGGCGGCCCGAGGCCATGGCGCTTGCGCTGGGGATGGACGGGGTGAACGCCCTGTTTTCCAATGACAATCCGATTCTTCGCGCCGGGCGCGATCTGGGCCTGGGGATTGTGGGCGCGATGCCGGGGCTGCGGCGCGCCTTTTTGCGCCAAGCGGCCGGACTGACCGGCGAGGTTCCGCGTTTGCTGGCCGGGCGGATGTTGTAGGCCCCCCGCCGCCCCTGACGGGACGGCGGGAGAGGCCAGCCACCTAAGACAAGGCGCGTTTCAACACAGGGACGTTTTGCACGATCAGAACATCAAGGGCCAGAACCGCCACCAAGGTCACGCCGATCAGCGGAAACAGCATCGACAGTCCCACAGTGATGGCCAGCGCGCCCTTCCAAAGGGGCAATTCTGCGGGGCGCGGCGGGGCGGCCAGACGCGCCGCAAAGGCCGGACGGCGTTTCCACCACAAGACTATTCCTGACACGCAGATCGTCCCGATCGACAGCAACACCAAAAGGTTCACCACGACGTTGACAAGGCCAACCTGCCCTTCGTGCAGCGCGATGCCCACGGCCATCGCCTTGGCGCCAAGCGGATAATCGGCATAGCGCACATCGGCCAGCACCTTGCCGGTGTATTGATCGACATGCACGGTGCGATCACCGGTGGGACCGGAGCCATCATAGCTCATGGAATCCTGCGACAGGGTCCAGACGCCCGTGTCATCGGCGGGGGCCGCAATCTGAAAGCGGTTTTCAAAGCCAAGGATCTGGCCAAGGTGCACCATGGTGGCCATGTCCAGCACGACACCGGGTTCCAGAACCTGAACCCCGGCCTGACTGCCGCTGGTGGGCAGGGGGGTCAGTTCCAGCCCCCAAGGCACCTCTTTGGCGCCCGAGCCGTTCAGGCTGATGTGGGTTTTGTCGGACAGGGGGGCGCCCCATTTTTCGGCCGGAAAGCTGTTCCATGCCTTGACCCAATGATCGCCCCAGATCCCGGCCCAGGCCATGCCCGTGACCAGAAAGGCGGCCAGCAGGACCGAGGTCCAAAAACCCAAAACCTCGTGCAGGGATTTCCAGAACGCCCGGCCCCGTGCGGCAAGGTTGGGGATCAGGATCTGCGAAAACCGCCGGTCTGCCCGGGGCCACCACAGGTAAAGCCCGGTGCAGATCATCACAAGACCAAGACCCGCCGCGATTTCCAGCAGGCGGTCGCCCGTGGTTCCGATCAGCAAGGTGCCGTGTACTTTTTCAAGCCAGGCATACCAGGTATCGCCGTCGGCGGTCTGGCGCAGGAGCGTGCCGGTATAGGGATCAAGCGCCACGATGACCGGGGTTTGCGGGCCGTTGACGGTGATCAGCGCGGCCCGATCGGGCTGATAGGGGGTAATATATCTGGCCGCGCCCGTGCCCCCGTCGACCCCGGCGATGGCGGCGGTGATCTGCTGGGCCACAGACAAGGGCGCCGCCGTTGGGATCACGCGCAGGCGGTCGCCATATTCGGGCAGGACGGTGGTCAGCAGCATCATGAAAAAGCCGGTGACGGCCAGGATGAGCAGGAAGGGAACCACGAAAAGCCCGGCATAAAAATGCCAGCGCCAAGCGGCAAAGTAGAGTTTGTTGGCCAAAGGGGGCTGCGGGGCAGCGGAAGACGAAAACTCGGTCATGGAGGGATCTTTCAAGAAGCGCCGAAGATGCGGCAGGACCGCGCCCAAGGGGGCACGGCGGGGTGGGCTTCAGCTGAAAGACAGGGCGGGCGGGCCGCGCGCAAAGGGGGCATGGACAGCGATTTGTCCCGGCTGTTGCTGCGCCGTCGGCTGAAGCACCCCAACGGAGAGGAGCGCCTGAGCATCCGCCGCCAGCGCAATGGCGGGCGGCAGGACAGCGCCGCCCAGCGTGCAGGCCGGACAGTCAGAAGGCTTGGATGGCGAAGCGGGATCACCGGTTGTGCCGCACCAGGCAATGGCGATGTCGTTGGCCTGAAGGAAGGACAGCGCGGTTGCCTGAGGGGCCGTCAGAACCGGACGATGCGCCGCGCCCAGACCGATCAGGGCCAAGAGAGCAAGCGCCACGAAGGCGCGGGCAAGGATGTGGGTCAACCGAATGCGCATGAAACTCCGCCTAACACAAGCGCGCCCGATTTGCCAAGCCCGCGTGCCAATGCGACGCAGACCAGCACAGCACAGGTTCGGCATCTCTTTGCCATGTGATCGGCCGGGGGGGTGCGCTGCGGAAAAACGCCCGCTATATAGGCCGCATGAGACTTTTGACCGCCCTTTTGGCCCCGCTTGCATTTGGTCTGTTCGCCGTTCCGGCCCTGGCCGACAAACTGCCCCTGTCAACCTTGAGCGCCTATTTGAACCAATTGGTGACCGCCAAGGCCGAGTTCACGCAGGTCAATGCCGACGGGACGGTGACCACGGGCAATATCTTTATCCAAAGGCCCGGACGGGTGCGGTTTGAATATGCGCCGCCCGATGAAAGCCTTGTTCTGGCCTCGGCCGGGCAAGTGGCGATTTTCGATGCCAAATCAAACCAGCCGCCCGAACAATACCCGCTGGACCGCACACCGCTGAACCTGATTCTGGGGGCCAATATCGATCTGGGCAAGACCCGGATGGTGGTGGGTCATGACGAGGACGGATCGGCAACAAAGGTGCGCGCGCAGGACCCCGCGCATCCTGAATACGGCACGATTGACCTTGTGTTCACCGCCGACCCGGTGGCGCTGCGGCAGTGGGTGATCACCGACGATCTGGGCCAGCAGACCACGGTCATTCTGGGTGAGATGACGGTGGGCGAAAGCTTTCAGCCGTCGTTCTTTTCGTTGGAAAGCGAGAAGAAGAAGCGCGGGTTCTGACAGCGCGGCATCGTCGCGCGACGCTGCCCTTTGCCCGGCCTATGCCGATCTTTGTGAGACATGGGCCCGCCACGCCGTGAAGGCCCCGGCAGCCACGACCATGGCCATGCCCAGAACGGACAGCGCGGCGGGCCAGTGGTTGAACACCAATCCGCCCAAGATTGCCGCCCATACCAGATGAAGATAGTTGACCGGGGCCAAAAGCCCTGCAGGCGCTTCGGCATAGGCGGCCGTGAACAGAAGGTGCCCCCCCATGGCGAGCGCCCCAAGAAGAAGCATCAAGACAAAATCGGCCCGGCTGGGCCAGCTGCCCTGCGTTTCGGCCGCGGCAAGAAGGGCAAAGATCACCGCCCCGATCAGCGCAGTGTGAAAGAGCATGGAGGTCATGGTTTCGGTGCGCGTCAAGACGCGGGTCAACAGGTGGTAGGCAGTCGCAAAGCAGGCGTTGATCAAGGCAAAGCCCACACCAACCGGATCAAGCCCGCCACCGGGGCGCAAGATCAAGACAACCCCCGCAAATCCGAAGACCGCCCCGACCCAACCCCAGACCGACACCCGTTCGCCCAACAAGGGGCCGGAAAGCAGCATGACGGCGAAGGGGGCAAGATAAATGATGGCCACCGTTTCGGCCACGGGCAATCGGCGCAGGGCCAAAACCATGGTCAGCGTTGCCGCCGACAGGCACAGGCCGCGCAGCATGACCAGCGCGGTTCGGTTGGTCCGCCACAACCCTCGGCCCTGTTTGGGGCCCATGATGGCCGCCAAAAGCCCCAGATTGACCAGATAGCGCACCGCGATGACCAGCCCCAAGGCATAGATCGCCGTCAGGTGTTTGGTCAGCACGTCGGCCACGGCAAAGGTCAACGTGGCCAGCACCACAAAGATCACGCCCTTGAGGGCATTGCCGCCCCCTGCGCCGCGGGCCGCTTGTTCTGACATCGGTCGATCCTTTGGTTTTTGCGCGTCTTGCCGGGCGCTTATAGCACCGGGCCTTCTGATGCAGTATACGGCAATATCGGCATGAACCTATGAAACTGGCGCATGAATGGAACGAGAAACAATCAGCGATCTGGTGGCCTTTGTGGCGGTGGCGCGTGAGGGATCCTTTACGCGGGCCGCCGTGCGATTGGGTCTGTCGCAATCTGCGCTGAGCCATATCATCAAAGGGCTGGAGGCGCGGCTTGGCCTGCGGCTTTTGTCGCGCACCACACGGTCGGTGGCCCCAACAGCGGCGGGGGCGCGGCTGATGGAAACCTTGGGGCCGGGGCTTGACCAGATGGATGCGGCCCTGCTGGCCTTGGGCGAGTTGCGCGATCGGCCGTCGGGCGTGGTGCGGCTGACGGCCGGGGATCATGCGGTCGAGCAGGTGTTGATGCCCAGAATCGGGCCTTTCCTGGCGCGATGTCCCGATGTTCGGCTGGATATTCGGGTGGATAATGGCCTGACGAACATCGTCACCGAGGGTCTGGATGCCGGAATCAGACTGGGCGAACAGGTGGACCGCGATATGGTGGCGGTTCGGGTTGGCCCCGACATCCGGTTTGTCGTCGTTGGCACGCCGGGGTATTTTGCTGGGCGCTCTGTGCCAAAGGTCCCGCAGGATCTGGCGGATCATTCCTGTATCCAGTTGTTCCTGACCACGCTGGATGCGCCCTATGTCTGGGAATTTGCCAAAGGGAAACGGGCGGTCAAGGTGCGGGCCAGCGGGCCGTTGATGTTCAACCGGGTGCCGCAGATTGTTCAGGCCGCCGAACAGGGGTTGGGACTGGCCTTTGTGCCCTATGACCGGGTCGCGGCGGCGGTGGCGCAGGGCCGCTTGATTGCCGCGTTGCAAGACTGGTGTCCGCCCCAACCCGGGTATCATTTGTATTACCCCAGCCGAAAGCAACCCTCGGCCGCTTTTTCCGCCCTAGTCGAGGCGTTGCGGTGGCAGGGCCCTTAGCGGCAGCCCTGCAATTGCGCGGCATAGGTTTGGGATCGCTGACCGACCGCATCGGCCACTTCGATCAGCCAGGGTTTGGACGCATAACTTTGATTGGCAAAGCCGGTGCGACCTTCGTGGTAGGCCAGATAGTGGTTTTCCGCGTCCCAAAGGGGAATGCCCAAGGATTGTTCGGTTTGCGCCATGTACCAGCCCATGAAATCGGCAGCATCGCCGATGCGGTCACGCCGGGCCATGCGGCCGCCCTCTTCGTCGCGGTATTCATCCCATGTGCCATCCAGCGCCTGAGAATACCCATAAGCCGAGGATTGGCGGCCCATGGGTATGATTCCAAGGACATAGCGGTGCGGGGTGCGGGCATTGCCGATGAATTTCGATTCCTGATAGACGGTGGCCATCATGACGCTGACGGGCACGCCCCACTTGCGCTCTGCCGCTTTGAAGGCGCGCAGGTATTCGGGTCTTTGATCGACGATCGCACAGGCGTCGTCCAAATTTCGGGGCGCCGAAAACTTGCCCCCGCCGCATGAGGCGAGGAACAGCAAGAGGATCGACGCACGGAAGGTTCTGCTCATCTGCCCCTCGTGCATTCTTGTTTTGCGGGCACGATAGGGCATTTTTCGCCATCTGCAAATGGGCAGAGCGGGCGATGGCATCATTTCTGCGCGAGGGATGGGTCGGACCAAGGTCTGGACTGTCGGGAAAACGACCACAGATTGTTTCGCTGCGCCGCGCAGCAGGGAATAGACAGGCCCGTTAAAGTAAGGTTAAACGGGTCCTCGGGGGAAGATATGACGATGTTCAAGACGGATGCGAAATATGCAATTGGGCAGGTCTTGCGGCATCGCAAGCACCCGTTCCGGGGTGTTGTATTCGACGTGGACGCGATGTTTTCAAACACCGAGGAATGGTATCAGAACATTCCCGAAGAATCCCGCCCGTCCAAGGACCAACCGTTCTATCATCTGTTGGCCGAAAACGACCAAAGCTATTACGTGGCCTATGTGTCAGAACAAAATCTTGTGCCGGATGAAACCGGAGAGCCCGTCAGCCACCCGGATCTGCCCGATCTGTTCGGTGATTTCGAAGACGGCATGTATCCGCTGCAATATCAGCTGAACTAAGAAACCCGCGCTTACCTTTCGGTAACGGCTTTCTTCTAGGGTGCTCCAACATGGGATTGGAGGCTGGAATGGACCTGATTGCAGAAGACTGCGGTGACTATTTGCTGATCCGGGCCTTGGGCGATCGGATTGATGCGGCCGGCGCAATTGGCTTTAAGGACAAGATGCGCGAATTGGCCCAAACCGATCATCCGCGTGTGGTGCTGGACATGTCGCGCGTGGCCTTTCTGGACAGTTCGGGTTTGGGTGCCATTGTGGCGGCGATGAAGGGCCTTGGTGCCCACCGCAAGCTGGAGATCTTGAGCCTGACACCAACCGTGGAAAAAGTTTTCCGGCTGACGCGCATGGATACAATATTCACGATCCATACGGAGCTTTCCGAAGGATTGCGGAATGCAGTTTGAACCGGCATTGCATATTCTTGCGGACCGCGACCTGAGGGTGCCGCGCAGCGATTTGCACATGACCGTGCAGGGCGATGCCGTGTCGGTTCGGGCGGGGCTGGGCCGGCTGATGGGCAGCGCGCCCTTGATGCGGTTGTCGCCAGACTGCCGCGGAACCGTGGAAATCGTCATGGCAGAGGTTTTGAACAATATTGTTGAACATGCCTATCGGGCGGGGCCGGGGCCCATTCGCATTGCCGTGCAGTCCAATGCCGCGCGGCTGACCGTATCTGTGTGCGATCAGGGACAGGAAATGCCGCAAGGAGAGGTGCCGCAGGGCCTGCTTGCGCCTTTGGGTGCGCAGGAGGATTTGCCGGAAGGGGGATTCGGCTGGCACCTGATTCGCGAGCTGACGGACGAGCTGCTGTATGAACGGCGGGGGCTTTTCAACCATTTGCGTTTCTCAATTTCGGCGGAATTCGAAGACGAAGGCCCGATTGTTTCGCATTTCGAATAACTGACACGGAAAGGCCCCGTTTCGCCCCAAATGCCGCCTTGGAGCAAAAGCATAGTCACGATTGTAGCTGCATAAAGCTTCCCTCGACGTCGTGGATCAATGCCCCCACCCAGTCTGCGACGTCGAGGCACTAACTTTCCCCAAACATCTTGGAATTCCCGCGCGATCTTTCTAGGCTGACCGCCAACAAGGAGAGCCAGATGCGCGATTTTCATATGCCCGGCCGATCGGCCGTTTACGCGACGAACGGAATGGTGGCGACGTCCCATCCTTTGGCCGCAAAGGTTGCGATCGAGACGCTGGAGGCGGGCGGCAATGCGGCGGATGCCGCGCTGGCCGGAGCCATTTTGTTGGGGATCTGCGAGCCGCAGATGACGGGGATCGGCGGCGATTGTTTTGCGCTTGTCAAACCCGCAGGCGAAGAGCGGATCCTGGCCTTGAACGGATCGGGACGGGCCCCGGCGGGCCTGTCGGCTGCGGCGCTGCGTGCGCTTGGCCATGACAAGGTTCCCCTGCGCGGCATTCATGCGGTGACACTGCCCGGCGCGATGGATGCCTTTTGCCGCCTGAACGGCGATTGGGGCAAGATGGGGATGGACCGGGTTCTGGCCCCGTCCATCCGCTATGCCGAGGAAGGCGTGCCTGTGGCCCCGCGCGTGGCCTTTGACTGGGCCGAAGATGCGCCCAGTCTGGAAGGAGATGCCAAGCGGTTCTATCTGGGAAATGACGGGCCGCCGAAGGCTGGGCAAATGTTTCGCGCGCCGGGGCAGGCCGAGGTGTTGCGCCGCGTGGCCAAAGAGGGGCGCGCCGGGTTTTACGAAGGCGAGGTTGCGGAAGATATGATCACCTCGCTGCGCGCCCTGGGCGGCAGCCATACGCTGGCCGATCTGGCAGCGACGTCTTGCACCTATTCCGAGCCGGTCAGTGGTGCGTACAAGGGGTTGGAATTGTTCGAGCATCCGCCCAATGGGCAGGGTGCGACCGCGATCTTGATGCTGAATATCCTGCGGCACTTTGATCTGGCGGCCATGGCCCCCTTTGGCACCCAGCGCGCCCATATCGAGGCGGAGGCCGCCAAGCTGGCCTATGACGCGCGGGACCGATTTATCGCGGACAAGACGGCGCGTCTGGATCATATGCTGTCGCCCAAAACCGCCGAAGCGCTGGCGGCGCTGATCAACCCAAATCAGGCCATGGCAGCGGCCAAACCGCTGACAGAGGCGGTGCACCGCGATACGATTTACATCACGGTGGTGGACCGTGACCGCATGGCGGTGTCGTTGATCTATTCGATCTTCTGGGGCTTTGGTGCGGGTCTGGCCTCGGCCAAGTTTGGCATCAACTTTCAAAACCGGGGCGCGGGATTCACCTTGGAGGCCGGTCACCCCAACGAGGCGGGCGGCGGAAAGCGCCCGATGCACACGATCATTCCGGGCATGGTCAAGCGGGCGGGCCGCGTGACCATGCCCTTTGGCGTGATGGGCGGGGCTTATCAGCCCTGTGGGCATGTGCGGCTTGTGACCAACCTTGAAGATTTTGGGATGGAGGTACAAGACGCCATCGACGCGCCGCGCTGTTTTGCCGGGGCCGAGGGCATGCTGATCGAGCGGGGATATGGGGAGCAGGTGCGGTCTGAATTGGCCGCGATGGGGCATGATGTGTCGATCTCTGCAGATCCGATCGGGGGGGCGCAGGCCATTGTCATTGGCGATGATGGCGTGCTGATCGGCGGGTCTGACCCGCGCAAAGACGGCTGCGCGTTGGGGTATTGAGATGGACTATCAACCCGTGACCGACAGCATCCGTGCCCTGTGCCACGCAGAGACCGATGCGGTTGCGTTGATGGCAACCTTGGCCTGCGAGATTCATGCGGCGCATCCTTTTGCCGATTGGACCGGATTTTACCGGGTGACAGAACCGGAAGTCTTGAAAATCGGGCCGTATCAAGGGGGGCATGGCTGCCTAGTCATTCCCTTTTCCCGGGGGGTCTGCGGGGCCTGCGCGCGCACGGGCGAGGTGCAGAACGTGCCGGATGTGGACGCCTTTGTCGGCCATATTGCCTGTGCCTCATCGACCCGGTCGGAATTGGTCTTGCCGGTCTGGAACGGAGCGGGCCGCCTTTTGGGCGTGCTGGACATTGACAGCGATACGCCCGCAGCCTTTACGAAGGCCGATGAAGACTGGCTGGTGCCGCTGTTGGCCGAGGTGTTCAAAGACGCGGTTTAGATCCGCCGCGAGGGCACGAAAGCATAGCCAGAGGGCGACAGGATGACCGCCTCGCGCAGGCCGTGGGGCGGCTTGTCGGTGGGGGCTTGCAGCACCGTGGCGCCGGGGTGCGCGGCGGCACGGGCGGCGGCGATATCGGGGTCGGCCTCGTGCAGGCGGATTTCGATGCCCGCGCCGCGTGCGCCCGCTTCGGGCAAAAGGGCCGGCAAGGGATGGGCGGCATAGGCCGCGTCAGAGTGCAGTTGAAACGGCTGGCCCGCATGCAGGACGATGGCGAAATCGGCCGAAACGCGGTGCGCTGTCAGGTCAAAGACGGCGACCAGAAACGCCACCTCGGCCGGGACATCGCGGCACAAAAGGTTCAGCGTGATCCGGCTTAGGGCATGGCCGAAGTCGGCGGCGGGGACGGTTTCATAATCCATGGGGCACCTCACCGCTGCAAAGTGCCAGCGCGGGGCGGCCCCGTCAAACGAGCTGTCTTGATCTTCGGGGCCGCAGCCGTAACTGTGGCGCAATGTTGCACATTCTGTATCCCCTGCCCTGGCCCGATCTGATGGCCTTTGTCCTTGCGGGGCTGGCGTTGAACCTTGCGCCGGGATCGGATGTGTTTTTCGCAACCGCCAGTGGCCTGCAGGGGGGGCCGCGCGCCGGAATGGCGGCAGGGATCGGGACGGGTCTGGGGAGTCTTGTGAATGTGTCGCTGGCCGCGCTGGGCTTGGCCGCGCTGGTGCAGGCCCATCCCGAAAGTCTGGTGATCCTGCGCTACGCGGGGGCGGTCTATTTGCTGTACATCGCCTGGAAAAGCTGGACGGCGCGCGGAACGGGCACAGCGCAGGGGGCGCGCTTGATGGGGGCCGCGCTGCGCGGCGCGTTCTGGGTCAATCTGGCAAATCCCAAGACGGTGCTGTTCATCTTCGCCTTTCTGACACCCTTTGCCGACCCCGCCCTTGGCCCGGTCGGATGGCAGATTCTGGGTCTGGGTCTGATCTTTACGGCGACGGGGACACTTGTTACTGGCTGCTACGGCGCGCTGGCGGGTCTGGCAGGGCAAAGGCTGTCAGCGCGACTGGGTATTTTGAACAAACTGGCAGCCCTTGTCTTTGTGGCCTTGGCCGGAAAACTGATGATCATGGAGTGAAAAATGGCGGATATCACCCTTCTGGATGGCGGCATGGGGCAGGAATTGGTGGCACGGTCCGGCGATGAGCCGACGCCGCTGTGGGCCACGCGCGTGATGATCGACCATCCCGGCATGGTGCGTGATATTCATGGCGATTACTTTGCCGCCGGGGCCTCGGTTGCCACGACCAACACCTATGCCATCCATCATGACCGGCTGGAGCGGTTCGAGATGGACCATCTGTTTCACGCGCTGCATCTGCGCGCGCTGGCCGAGGCGCATGAGGCGCGCGGCGCGCATGGGCGGGGCATGATCGCGGGGTCGATGGGACCGCTGGTGGGGTCTTACCGCCCCGAGGTGACGCAGCCTGTTGCGATGGCCGCCCCGAAATACGCCGAGATTGCCACGATTCTGGGCCCCCATGTTGATGTGATCCTGTGCGAGACCATGGCCTCGATCGAGATGTGCGAAGGGGCTGCCAAGGGGGCGCAGGCGGCCGGAAAGCCGGTTTGGCTGTCTGTTTCGGTGGATGACACTGACGGGTCTTGTTTGCGGTCGGGCGAGAAGGTGAGCGATCTGGCGCGGGTGCTGCAAAGCTATCCTGTGGCGGCAGTCTTGGCGAATTGCTCGGTTCCCGAGGCGATGGGCGCGGCGATGGCGGGATTAAAGACGCTGGGCCTGCCGTTTGGGGCCTATGCCAATGGTTTCACGCATATTTCGGGCAATTTCCTGAAAGATGCCCCGACGGTGAAGGAATTGACGCACCGCCACGATTTGACGCCGGAGAAATACGCCGAATTTGCCCTGTCTTGGGTGGCGATGGGGGCGAGCATTGTGGGGGGATGCTGCGAGGTGGGCCCGGCGCATATTCGCCATCTGGCCGAAAGACTGGCACATGCGGGGCACCGCGTGCTGTGATCCGGCCCTTGCTGCCTGATTTCATCTATGCCCCGCCCGATGTGCCGCTGCAGGTTGTGTACGAAGACAAGCATCTGGTGGTGGTGGACAAGCCGGCAGGGCTTTTGTCGGTTCCGGGCAAACTGGAGGGGCGCAGCGATTGCATGATCTCGCGGTTGCAAGCGGCGCGGTGGGATGCGCTGTTGGTGCATCGGCTGGACTGCGACACCTCGGGGGTGATGATTTTCGCGCGCACCAAGCAAGCGCAGGGATTTTTGGGACAAGAGTTTGAAAAGCGGCGGGCCCGGAAAACCTATATCGCGCGGGTGAAGGGCGATGTGCAGGGTGAGAGCGGGCGGATCGATTTGCCGATGGGGTCAGATTGGCCCAACCGCCCGCGCCAGATGGTGGACCATGAAAATGGGCGGCCCGCCCAGACCGATTGGCAGGTGATCGGCCGCGCCCCCGGCGAGACGCGTGTGCGCCTGTCGCCCCTGACCGGGCGCAGCCACCAACTGCGCGTGCACATGCAAGCCTTGGGTCATGTGATCCTGGGCGATCCGATTTATGATGTGGCGGGGGCCAGCGGTTGGCCCCGGTTGATGCTGCATGCGGAAACCTTGGGACTGCACCACCCGGACAGCGGCGTTTGGACGGATTTTGCGGTGCCCTGCCCTTTCTGAGGCTGGCGTTTCTGTCACAAAGCGGCGTTAACCTGTTCTTCAAGCGTTTGGCGTTTGATGCGTTCGGAAAGGGTAACCCATGTTTGTGCTGCGTCATGTGTTAGAGCCGCGGTTTGCCGCACTGGTCGGTGCCATTGTTGGTGCGGTCCTTTGCCTGTCGCTGATGATCGCGTTTCCCGGCCGTGAGTGGTATTTGCTGCCCCTGACGGTGATCCTGGCCGCCTTGGCGCTGGTGGGGCTGCGCGACATGACGCAGACGCGCCACGCCATTTTACGCAACTATCCGATCCTGGCCCATCTTCGGTTCTTTCTGGAAGATATTCGCCCCGAGATGCGGCAATACTTTTTTGAAGGCGACAAGGATGGGGCGCCTTTCCCGCGCGACAAGCGCGCCATCGTTTATCAACGGGCCAAGAAGGAACTGGACAAGCGCCCCTTTGGCACGATGTACGATGTGTATCAGGAACAGTATGAATGGTTGCACCATTCGCTGGCCCCGCAGCCCGAACAGCCGGTATCGGACATGCGGGTGCAGATCGGCACTGGCGCGCGGGCTTATTCGGCCAGTTTGCTGAACATCTCGGCGATGAGCTATGGCGCGCTGTCGGCCAATGCGGTGCGGGCGCTGAACAAGGGGGCCAAGGCGGGCGGATTTTTTCACGATACGGGCGAAGGGGGCGTATCGCCTTATCACCGCGAGTTTGGCGGGGATCTGGTTTGGGAAGTCGGCTCTGGCTATTTTGGATGCCGGGCCGAAACGGGCGGGTTCGACCCGGCCCGATTTGCCGATACGGCGCAACATGACCAGATCAAGATGGTGGAACTGAAGCTGTCGCAAGGGGCCAAGCCGGGGCATGGGGGGGTGCTTCCGGCGGCGAAGGTAACGGCCGAAATCGCCGCGATCCGGGGGGTGCCGATGGGGCAGGATTGCATCTCGCCGGCGGCGCATTCGGCCTTTTCAACGCCGGTGGGGCTGCTGGAAATGATTGCGCAGATGCGCAGCCTTTCGGGGGGCAAGCCGGCCGGCTTCAAGTTGTGCATCGGCCATCCGTGGGAATTCATGGCGATTTGCAAGGCCATGCTGCAGACCGGCATCACCCCTGATTTCATCGTGATCGACGGCAAGGAAGGCGGCACCGGGGCGGCCCCTTTGGAATTCATGGATCATGTCGGCACGCCGCTGCGCGATGGCCTGAGCTTTGCCCACAATACGCTGGTGGGATTGGGGCTGCGCGATCAGATCAGGATCGGGGCCAGTGGCAAGATTACATCGGCCTTTGATATGGCGCGCATTTTGGCGCTGGGTGCTGATTGGTGCAATGCGGCGCGCGGGTTCATGTTTGCGGTCGGCTGCATTCAGGCGCAGTCTTGTCATACGGGGCAATGCCCCACCGGCGTGACCGCGCAAGACCCTTTGCGCCAACGCGCCTTGGTGGTGCCTGACAAGGCGGAGCGGGTGACCAATTTTCATCACAACACCCTGCATGCGTTGGCAGAACTGGTTGCTGCGGCCGGGCTGGAGCGGCCATCGGATTTGCGGCCGCATCACTTTTTGCGCCGCGCCTCGTCGGACCGGGTGATCTCTTTTGCCGAGCAGTATGACGTGCTGGCGCCGGGGCAACTTTTGACCGACCCAACCTCGGCGCCGCGGTTTCATACGGCGTGGAAAATGGCCAGCGCCGACAGTTTTGCGCGGCTGACCTGACGGGCAAAGAGGGCCAAGGCCGCAGACCGCGTTACAGGTCGCGGCCCAGCTTGCGACCTTCGTAAAAGGCATAGGCCGCCAGACGCGGCGCGGTGCAATCGCCGATGCGGTGCGTGGTCTTGCCGACAAAACTTTCGGGCCAGGGATCGAAGGATTGGTTGGTGGTGGCCATGACCAAAGCCGAGGTGGGCAAGGTCTGTTCGTCGCCCGTCAGCATGTTCTTGATCGTCACACCGTTGCCGTGCCAGCGGGTCAGGCAATGTTCGGTGACAAAGGTGACACCCAGTTGCGCCATGCGCCGGCGCGCCGCGCCGTCGGCGTTGGTGCGGGCCAGTTCCTTGCCCACAAAGGGTTCTGGCGTGACGATGGTCACCTGTTTGCCCTGTTCGGCCAGCGCCCAAGCGGTGCCGACACCGCGCCAGTTCGACCCTTCGTCATAAACCACGACGGAGGCGCCCAGACGCGCCTCGCGCCGAAGGACCGCTTCGGGCGACCAGACACCCCCCACATCAATGCCGGGAAGGCGGGCGTGCTGCGGTTGCCAGCGTTGAAAGCCGTCTTCATTCGGCAAGGACCCCGTGGCGAGGATGACCACCTCGGCGCTGTGGGCGGCAATGTCGGCCGCGTCCAGAAAGGTGTTCAGCCGCAGGGTCACGCCCAGCTTTGTGAATTGGCGTTCATACCAATCCATCAGATCCAGAATCTGGGCGCGGCGCGGCTGCATTCCGGCCAAACGGAACTGGCCGCCGACAACGGGAAGGGCCTCCACGAGTTCAACGCGGTGACCGCGTTCGGCGGCCACACGGGCGGCTTCAAGCCCGGCGGGACCGGACCCGACCACCAGCACATCGCGCGGGGTTTGCGCCGGATCAAACCGGTCGCCCCCCCATTCAAACTCGCGCCCGACGGAGGGGTTGACCAAACAGGAAATCCAGTAATCGCGGCTGCGGCGGCCCCAGCACATTTGATTGCAGGAGATACAGCCCCGGATATCCTCGGCGCGGCCTTCCATGGTTTTGCGGGCCAGATGCGGGTCTGCGATCTGACCCCGGACGATGGAAACCAGATCCGCCTCGCCGCTGGCGATGATGGTTTCGGCATTGTCCGGCGTGCGCACCCCGGCCTCAGACGTGATGACGGCATGTTTGATCAGCGATTTCAGTTGCGCCGTCAGCGGCGTTGTCAGCTTTTCGCCCGAGGTGAAGGCCGGAATGATACCTTCAAATTCGAGATAACTGCCATAGCCGACCGTTACATAATCGACATGCCCGTTGGCATCGTGCAGGTCGATGATTTCGCACAGGGATTCCGCCGACAAGGTGACATCGAAGGCCGGCGAATAGCTGACGGCCAAACCCACCACAAAATCCTCGCCGCAGGCGCGGCGGATCTGTTCGATCAAAAGGCGAGAAAACCGCGTGCGGTTTTCCAAGGATCCGCCCCATTTGTCATCACGCCTGTTGCTCCACGGGGTCCAGAACTGATCCAGCAAGGAATGGTAGGCGGCCCACACCTCCACCCCTTGAAAGCCGCCGTCTTTGGCACGGCGGGCGGCGCTGACATGGGCGGCCAAAAGCTCTTCGATCTCGGCCTCGGTCATTTTGTGGCTGCCGTCGCTGTCATGATAGGACGGCCCACCCGAAGGCGACCAATGCGGGGCATAGGACAGATCGGAATCCCCATGCGCGCCAATGTGATACAGCTGCTGGATCACCACGGCGCCCGCCTGTTTGACAGCATCGGTTGCCGCGCGAAAACCGGGGATGACCGCATCATCGCCCACAAGGTAATTGCCCCGCGTCAGAACCCCGGTGCGGTGAACCGGGACAGGTTCGGACACCACCATCGCCGCGCCGCCCAAGGCCCGTTCTTCCAAATAGCCTTTGACCCGGGGGCCGGGCAGACCCAGATCTGACATGTTGGCGGTGTGAGCGCCAAAGACGATGCGGTTGCGCAGGGTATGGCCGCGCAGGGCCAAGGGTTGCAGCAGGCGGGGATGGTGAGACATGGGGCGACCTCTGGCGATGGGGGCAGCCTAAAAGAAAACACGCGCCGCCCCTATGGTCAGGGGCGACGCGGTGATGTCGTGTTTGGGTGGGTTATTCGGCGGCCGAGGCTTCGGCTTCGGGGTCCCAGCCGGAAATCGCCTTGACCTCCAGAAACTCTTCAAGCCCAAGGATGCCACCTTCGCGGGCGCGGCCCGAAGATTTCACCCCGCCAAACGGAGAGCCCGCAGCGCGGCTTTTGCCGTTCGTCTGGACCATGCCCGATTTCAGGCGCAGGGCCATGCGGTTGCGTTTGGTCCCGTCGGTGGTTTGGACATAGTTGGTCAGACCATAGGGCGTATCATTCGCGATCTTGACGGCCTCTTCTTCGCCCTCAAAGGGGATCATGCACATCACGGGGCCAAAAATCTCTTCGCGCTCGATGGTCATGCCGGGGGTGACATCGGCAAAGATCGTGGGCTTGACGTAAAAGCCCCGGTTGAACCCATCGGGCAATCCGGGCCCGCCCGCCACAAGCCGCGCGCCTTCGTCGATGCCCTTTTGGATGTAGCCCTGAATCTGGTCCCACTGCCGTTTGTTCACGACGGGGCCGATATGATCGCCCTCTTCGTGGGCCGATCCGACCTTGATGCTGTCGGCAACCTGCGCCGCAATTTGCACCGCGCGGTCATAGATCGCGCGTTCCACCAGCATGCGGCTGGGCGCGTTGCACGATTGGCCGGTGTTATCCATCATATGGCGTACACCGCGTTCCACGGCCATGTCATCGGCATCGGCGAAGATCACATTCGCACCCTTGCCCCCCAGTTCCAGCGTCACCCGTTTCAGCGTTTGCGCTGCGGCGGCAGAGATGGCTTTGCCCGCACGGGTGGAGCCGGTGAAGGAAATCATCTCTACATCAGGATGGGTGGACAGCTGGCTTCCGACACCGGCGCCATCGCCGTTCACCAGATTGAAGACGCCCGCCGGCAGACCGGCGTCATGGCAGAACTCGGCAAAGATCATCGCGTTCAGCGGCGATTCTTCTGAGGGTTTCAGAACACAGGTGCAGCCCGACAGGATTGCCGGAATGGCCTTGAGCGCGATCTGGTTCATGGGCCAGTTCCAAGGGGTGATCAGGCCGACCACACCGATGGGTTCCAGCGAGAGGCGGTCATTGGGCGCGTGGGGGCCGAGGGGCCGCACCCATTCGATCTGATCAAAGGCGGTCAGGAAATTGCTGGCGTGCCACGGCAGGCAAGGGGCTTGGCTGCCGCGGGCGTGATCCAAGGGAGAGCCCATTTCCATGGCAATGGCCTGAGCCAATTCTTCCTTGCGCGCCTCGTACTGTTCCAAGATCTTGACGACATAGGCCCGGCGGGTGGCGGGAGGCGTGGCGGACCAAGCGGGAAAGGCCGCCTTTGCGGCGGCGACTGCCGCGTCAGTATCGGCCTGCGATCCCAAAGAGATGACGGCGCAGCCCTCTTCGTTGGAGGGGTCGATGACGGTACAATCCCGCGCGAGCGAAGGGGCAACCCAAGCCCCGTTGATATAGAACTCCCGCTTCATCAGCATGATCCGACTCCCCCAACACGATGTTGCGCGCAGCGTGGCACCGCTTGCCCGGCAAGGCAAGCGTGCCAGCGCCCGTTTGATCAAGCTAAGCGACAGAATTCCCCGTTGGCGGGGGCGGGCAAATGGTGCAGAAGATAGCCCTGCCGACGAAGGGGGACCGCCGTGCTTGACCGTCTGAAACGCGCGATGAATTTGACACGGGTGGCCATTGTTCCCCCGCGCGCCCAGCCGGGGCGAACGGGGATTGCCGTGGTCGCCATCGTCAAGAACGAGGCGGGCTTTATCGCAGAATGGGCCCAGTTCCACGCGGCGGCGGGCGTGCAGCATTTCTATATCTATGACAATGGGTGCACCGATGGCACCATCGGCGCGCTGGCGCAGGCCCTGCCCGCTTCAATGGTGACGGTAATCCCGTGGAACCAGACGTTCCGGCTGGGGTTCTGGCAGGGCGAGGTGCACAATCAGATGCTGGCCTATGCCCATGCCACGCGCAACTTTGGTGGGTCTTATCGGTGGATGACCTGGATCGACATTGACGAGTTTCTGGTGCCCAAGACCGAAACCTTGACCGAAGCTTTGGCCCCCCTTCAGGACCATGCCATGATCAGCCTGCCGTGGCATATGTTCGGGCGCGGGGGGCATAAGGCGGCGCCCAAGGGCGGGGTGGTGCCGAATTATCTGGCGCGCAATCCTGACCCGATGGCAAAATCTTTGTTGAAATTCAAGGTGATCTGCGATCCCTGCCAGGTGACAGCCTGCAAGGTGCATTGGATGGAGGTGAACGGGCGGACCGACAGTGTGAATGACCGGGGGGTCATTGCCACCCTGAAAGGCCGCGATGCGCCCGGATTTTATTCGGCCGACCGGATTCAGTTGAACCACTATTACACGCGATCAGACGAGGACCTGCAGCGGAAAATGGCTCGCGGGTCGAACATGACGGTGGCGCAGGCCGCGCATGAACGCCGGATGATGCGCAAGGTGGCCGCCATTGAGGCGGCAGAAATTGACGACACGACCGCAGCCCTGTGGTGGGCAAAGTATCGAAAGGATGTCATACAGTCCTAAAGGACGAAGGTGACAGGCGGCGAAGACTTGGTCTTTTGCCGAAGACGAGGGCCCGTTGAATTCGCCGGTTCGCGGCGGTTTCAGGCATTTTTTGGGGCCGGACAGATATTTTCAATGGGCCTTGATCGGCGCGGCATCGAAAGGATGACGCATGAATTTGAAGAAGGTTTTGAAGCGCTGGGGCGGCAATTTGGTGTATCGTTTGCGCCCCGGCCGCGCCCAGCACGTGCGCGATGTGACCATCGCGGAATTTCTGACCTTGGGGCCGGATGACATTGCCATTGATTGCGGGGCGAACCTGGGCGTCATTACAACGGTCATGGCCCGGTCGGGCGCGCAGGTGCATGCGTTTGAACCCAATCCCGACGCCTTTGCCAGCCTGAAGGAAAAGGTGGGCGGTCTGGCCAATGTGCATCTGCATCAGCAGGCCGTGCTGGATAAACCCGGCACCCTTCGGCTGTATCTGCATCTGAATTATGCGCGCAACCCCGAACGGTTTTCGCAAGGGTCCAGCCTGATTTCTGAAAAGCGCAATGTCGATGAAAACCACGGGGTGGATGTGGAAGTGATCGATCTATGCCAGTTCATCGAAGGATTGGGCCGCCCGGTCAAACTGTTGAAGATCGACATCGAGGGCGCGGAATATGCCGTTTTGCACGCCATGCTGGACCGCGGGACGATTGATCTGGTGGAAAAGGTGTTCGTGGAAACCCACGCGCATGCGATAGCCTCGTTGAAAGACACCGACCTGCGGTTGCGCCAGCGTATCGCAGAGCGGGGGCTGGGTGGGAAAATAGACCTGAATTGGATCTGAGATCTGGGAAATTCGTTCTATTTTCGCAAAGGCTTCTGCCACCAGGTGAAATATTGTTCCAAGTTGCCTATATTGCGCGCAGCAAACCACGAGGAACCCCATGTCCATCCGCATCAATGACATTGCCCCCGATTTCACCGCGCAGTCCACTGCCGGACAGATCAAGTTTCACGATTGGCTTGATGGCTCTTACGCCATCATCTTCAGCCACCCGCGCGATTTCACGCCCGTGTGCACCACAGAATTCGGTGCCGTGGCGCAACTGGCTGCGGAATGGAAAAAGCGCAACACCAAGGTGATTGGCGTTTCGGTGGATTCGGTCGAAGACCACGGCAAATGGAAGCGCGACATCGAGGCGTTTTCTGGCGCCGCTGCCGACTTTCCGATTATTGACGACACCTCGCTGACCGTGGCGAAGGCCTATGACATGCTTCCGGCCGAATATTACCTGCCGCAAGAAGGCCGCACCCCCGCGAACACGGCGACGGTTCGGACAGTTTACATCATCGGGCCGGACAAGAAGGTGCGGCTGACGATGACCTATCCCATGTCGGTGGGTCGCAATTTCGCCGAGATTCTGCGGGCGCTGGATGCGGTTCAGGCCACCGATGGCGTGCCTTTTGCGACCCCTGCCAACTGGGTGCCCGGGCAGGATGTGATCGTGGCCCTGTCGGTTTCCACCGAAGACGCGACGGCAAAATTTGGCGCGCTGGATATCAAGTTGCCCTATCTGCGCTTTGCCAAGCGCCCGGTGTAACAAAGCGGGGCCTTCGGGCCCCGTTTTTCATTCTGCCGGATGCAAAACCCCGGCTCTGGTGGCGCGCTTGGGCCTGCGCTGATAGCGGGCATATCCCAGATCACGGGTTTCGATGGCGCTGGCCCGGCCCGAGATGACATCGGCCAGAACCGCGGCAGAGCCTGCTGCCATCGTCCATCCCAAGGTGCCGTGCCCGGTGTTCAAAAACAGGTTCCGGACGGTAGAGCGGCCAACGATTGGTGTGCCATCAGGTGTCATCGGGCGCAGACCCGTCCAAAAGGTGGCCTGCGATTGATCGCCCGCGCCGCCAAACAGATCTTCGACCGAATGGACCAGCGTCGCCTTGCGCTTTGCGGGCAGGCTGCTGGAAAATCCCGCGATTTCGGCCATGCCGCCCACGCGAATCCGGTCGCCCAGACGGGTGATTGCGATCTTGTGCGTCTCGTCCATGACGGTGGAGAGGGGGGCCAAAACCTCGTCCACGATGGGGAGGGTAATGGAATAGCCTTTGACCGGATAGACCGGCAGGCGCATGCCAAGACCCTTGGCCAGAACAGGTGAATAGCTGCCCAAGGCCAGAACAAAACTGTCGGCCGTGAGGCGGCCCGCGCTGGTATGCACGGCGGTAATGCGGTCTGCCTCTTTTTCCAGACCAAGAACCGACAAGCTATAACGGAAGGTCACACCGGCCGCGGTGGCCATTTCGGCCAGACGCGTGGTGAACTTGAAACAATCGCCGGTTTCATCGCCGGGCAGGCGCAGGCCGCCGGCAAGTTTGTCGCGGTTGGGCGCAAGGCCGGGTTCGGCGGCCACGCAGCCATCGGCATCCAGCATCTCGAATGGGACGCCATCGGCCTTGAGAACCTTGATGTCCTTGGCGGCCGCGTCGACCTGTTTCAGGGTGCGGAAAACTTGCAAGGTGCCTTGTGTACGCTCGTCATAAGTAATGCCGGTTTCGGCGCGCAGATCCTTTAGGCAATCGCGTGAGTATTCGGCCAGACGCAGCATGCGTCCCTTGTTCACCTCGTAGGCGGCGGCGGTGCAGTTCATCAACATCCGCGCCATCCATTCGATCTTGAACAGATCCGGGCGCGGCTGGATGATCAGCGGCGAATGTTGCATGAACATCCACTTCAACGCCTTGAGCGGGATGCCGGGTGCCGCCCAAGGACTGGCATAACCGGGGCTGATCTCTCCGGCGTTGGCAAAGGAGGTTTCCAAGGCCGGACCCGGCTGGCGATCGATCACCGTGACCTCATGGCCCGCTTTGGCCAAATACCAAGCCGAGGTGACGCCGATAACACCCGCCCCCAAGATCACGATCCGCATGAGATTCCCTTTCGCCTGACACTGCGGTGCAAGATACGCAATTTCCTTGGCGGTTCTTGGGAATTACGGGGCCCTTTGGTGGCAATATTCGAAGAAAAACGCGATATTTGGTAATTTGTCGCAAGGAACGATTGCCTTGCGGCAGAATAGCCGAAGGTTTCCTTTTGAAGGCGACATGAAAAAGGCCCCGGAAAACCGGGGCCTTTCCTTTCGTTGAAACGCGATCAGCCTTCGGCCGATTCGTCTTTCTTTTCAATGATCTCGGCACCGCTTTCCTGATCGACCATCTTCATGCCAAGGCGGACCTTGCCGCGCTCGTCAAAGCCCAGAAGTTTGACTTTGACGTCCTGACCTTCCTTGAGATGCTCGTTCGGGTGGTTCAGGCGCTTGGACGCGATTTGGCTGACATGCACCAGACCGTCGCGCTTGCCGAAGAAGTTCACGAAAGCGCCGAAATCGACCAGTTTCACCACTTTGCCGGTGTAGATCTGACCAATTTCCGGCTCTGCCACGATCGACCAGATCATGTCATAGGCCTTCTTGATGTTTTCGGCCGAAGACGAGGCGATCTTGATGATGCCTTCGTCGTTGATATCCACCTTGGCGCCGGAAAGTTCGACGATCTCGCGGATGACCTTGCCGCCCGATCCGATGACTTCGCGGATTTTGTCGGTGGGGATCTGCAGGGTTTCGATCTTGGGCGCATATTCCGAGAAGCCCTGAGGCGCGGAGAGCGCCTTGTTCATCTCGGCCAGAATATGCAGACGGCCATCTTTGGCTTGGGCCAAAGCCTGCGCCATGATTTCCGGGGTGATCCCGGCCACCTTGATATCCATCTGCATCGTGGTGATGCCTGCCGCAGTTCCGGCAACCTTGAAGTCCATATCGCCCAGGTGATCTTCGTCGCCCAGGATGTCGGTCAAGACGGCCCAGCGGCCATCATCTTCAAGGATCAGACCCATGGCCACGCCGGCAACTGGTGCCTTCAGCGGAACGCCCGCATCCATCATCGACAAGGAACCACCGCAGACCGACGCCATTGAGGACGAGCCGTTGGATTCGGTAATTTCAGAGACAACGCGCACGGTATAGGGGAAATCGGTTGCCGCAGGCAAGACCGCCTGAAGCGCACGCCATGCCAGTTTGCCATGGCCGATTTCGCGACGTCCGGGGCTGCCGACACGGCCCACTTCGCCCACCGAATAGGGAGGGAAGTTGTAGTGCAGCATGAAGTTGGACCGGTGATTGCCGTTCAGGGCATCGATGATCTGTTCGTCTTCGCCGGTGCCAAGGGTGGTGACAACCAAGCCTTGGGTTTCGCCGCGTGTGAACAGGGCCGAGCCATGAGCGCGCGGCAGGATGCCGGTTTCCGACACGATCGGACGCACGGTTTTGTTGTCGCGCCCGTCAATCCGCGCGCCACCGTTGATGATGTCGCCGCGCAGGATCGAAGATTCCAGCTTCTTGATGGCCGAACCAAGGTTGATGTCGGCGAGGTCAGCCTCGGTCAAGGCCGCCTTGACGATCGCCACGGCGGCAGAGATGGCGTTTGTACGCTCTTGCTTGTCTTTGATCGCAAAAGCAGCGCGCATCTGCACTTCACCGGCGGCTTTCACCTTGGCGTACAAATCCGAATAGTCTGGCGGTGCGAAACCAAAGGGTTCTTTGGCCGAGTTCTCAGCAAAGTCGATGATCAGGTCGATCACAGGCTGCATCGCCTCGTGGCCGAACTTCACAGCGCCCAGCATTTCGTCTTCGGTCAACTCGTAAGCTTCAGATTCAACCATCATCACGGCGTCTTTGGTGCCGGCGATGACCAGATCAAGGCGCTGATCAGGCTTGAGACGCAGTTGCGTCATGTCGTCCATTTCCGGGTTCAGCACATAGGCGCCGTTCACAAAACCAACGCGGGCAGCCCCGATGGGGCCCATGAACGGAACGCCGGAGATGGTCAGCGCGGCAGAGGCCGCGATCATCGCCACGATGTCGGGGTCATTGACAAGGTCGCAGGACAGAACGGTGGCCATAACCAGCACTTCGTTCTTGAAGCCGTCCACGAACAGCGGGCGGCAGGGACGGTCGATCAGGCGCGAAACCAGCGTTTCCTTTTCCGAAGGACGCGCTTCACGCTTGAAAAAACCGCCGGGAATTTTGCCCGCGGCATAGTATTTTTCTTGGTAGTGCACGGTCAGCGGGAAAAAGTCCTGCCCCGGCTTTGCAGATTTCGCGAAGGTCACGTTGGCCATGACCGAAGTTTCGCCCAAAGTGGCGATGACCGAGCCATCAGCCTGACGGGCAACCTTGCCCGTTTCCAGCGTCAGCGTTTCACGGCCCCACTGGATGGATTTTTTCGTAACGTTGAACATTGATCGTTCCCTATGTGAGAGCATCCACGGCCCCTGCCGCGTCTCCCGTTTGCATAGCGGCCCCATTGCCGCCGCCCCCTATCCTTTGCATGTGGCCGGGGGCATGGCCTCACGTCGCAGATTGCGGGCGCATACAGCAAAAGGACGGGTTTGGGAAGCGTGGATATGCGGCCTATCCCGCGCGGCGCACCATCTCGGCGATCCACAGCGGTGCGAAGGGCGAGGTGCAGCCTTTGGGCGTGGGATAATCGCGGTAAATGCCCAGACGTTCCCCAAGGTCGATCGCCCGGGCCCGCAAGGCGGGGTGGTGGATCCCGATGGTGGCCATCGTGGTGTTCATGGTCCATTGCACCGCGTCTGGGGCCTGTGGCATCTCGGCCTCTATCCGATCAAGAAGGGCCGACATATCAAGGCCTTGAGGGGATTTTTGGACGCGTTCGGCGGTCAAACTCCAATAGGCGCGAGCGGCCATGGGATGCAGATCATGCTCCCATGCCAGACGCAGGGCTTCCTTGTCCGGATGCTGTTTCACGATATAGGAGTTGAGCCAGTCGGACACCCACAAAAAGCTGTTGGAGCGCACGAGACCTTCGACCTCTTGCAGGCTGAGCGTCTTGGGTTTCACGATCAGAACGGCCAAAAGCCGCGCATCGACATTGCCCGTCGCCCAAAGCTGCTGGGCCAGCGCGGGGTTGATCTTGATGGCCTTTGCCAAGGTTCGGATGTCGCCCAAAGGGACGCCGAATTGCGCGCCGGCTGCGCCGTTCTTTTCATTTCGGGCAAATACGGCAGGCTCTGACAGGCTTTGCAGTCGAACCATCACCTCGTCTAGCGTCATGTTAGCCCTCGACCCCTTTTGCGCAGGTCACGATAGCACACCTATGGGCAAAAATGCAAAACGCCCGCAGCTTTCGCGCGGGCGTTCAAGGTCACGCGTGACCAGATTAACGACGCAGACCCAAACGGCCGATCAGCGAGGTGTAACGGCCTTCGTCTTTGGACTTCACATAATCCAGAAGCTTGCGGCGCTGGGCCACCATCATCAACAGGCCGCGACGCGAATGGTTGTCTTTCTTGTGCGACTTGAAGTGCTCGGTCAGCGTTGCGATCCGGCTGGAGAGAATGGCAACCTGCACTTCGGGCGAACCGGTGTCGCCTTCTTTGGTTGCGTATTCCTTGATCAGGCGGGCTTTTTCTTCGACAGTGATCGACATCGGATATCCTTTCGGGTTTGAGGTGACGGCGCAGGCCGGGATGTCGTCCAGCAAGGCCCTTGACCACGGCCATTTCTGGCTGCGGATGGCGGCGTATAGGGGCATTTGGCGCAAAAGGGAAGCGTTTTTTGCCCCCGCAGTGGGCCGCGCGCAGACAGCGGCCCCCGGAGGCGGTGTGTTCACATGAATGAAAATCTGCTTAAAATTACCGGATCAGCGCGATAGATAATTGGCGCTGTTCATGATAGGAATGTTCCGTGGTTTTGCATCATTTACAGGTGCTTAGGTGCAACAATGGTTAACGGGTGAGACCAGGGTTGCGGTGGTGATTGTGCGGAGGGTAAAAAGTGATCGGGTTGTTGGGTCTTTTGGGTGCGCTGTTGGCCGGGGTCTTGGCGGACAGCATGTTGGCAAGCGCGGACGAGGCGGACGAAACCCCGGACGAGGCGGATTCGACCACCGACGGTGACCCCACGGGGGAGCCTTCCACCTCGATTCTGGATCCGCAGACAGACGCGGCGGCCGATGTGGATGCCACCAGCGCCCAACGTGGCGATGAGGGCGTTGATTTTCTATCAGGCGCAAGCGGCGATGATCTGCTGGACGGTCTGGGCGGCGGCGATGAATTGAAAGGCTATGCCGGTGCGGACAGCCTGTTTGGCGGCGCAGGAACAGATGTGCTTTGGGGGGACGGCGGGGCCGACCAATTGCAGGGCGGCGACGATGACGACAGCCTTCGGGGCGGGGATGAGGGCGACAGTCTGCTTGGGGACGAGGGCAATGATGACCTTGCCGGACAGATGGGCGACGATCTGATCGATGGGGGGGCCGGCGACGATATGGCCATTGGCGGAGAGGGCGACGACACGCTTTTGGGGCAGGATGGCAACGATGTCTTGCTGGGCGATGATGGCAATGACGTGATGGACGGCGGCGGCGGCGCAGACGATATCGCAGGCGGCGACGGCAATGATCAGATGTCGGGCCTCGGCGGCGCGGGCCCTGACGACGGTGCATCTGACACGTTGAACGGGCAGGCGGGCGATGATGTTCTGGATCTGGGGGCAGGCGATTACGGGGCAGGCCAAGAGGGGGCAGACAGTTTTGTGCTGCATGATTTCAACGCTGGAATGGCGCCGGCCGTGATCACCGATTTCACCCAAGGCGAAGATGGCTTGATCCTGTTATACGATCAGACTGTGCATCCCAACCCGGATGTGACCCTTGAAGAAGATGCCGAAACGGGCGACGCCACGCTTGTTCTGGACGGGGTGCCTTTGGCCAAGATTCTTGGCGGGGCGGGAATGGATTTATCCGCGATCGAAATTCGCGCGGCGTAACCTGATCCAATCGCGGGGGTGCGACGTATAAACCGGTTTTCTTTTACAGTGGGTTCATTATGCGCCAGTTCATTGCCTTGGCTGTTTCCATGTTGGTCTCGACGCCGGTCGCGGCGGCGGAGTTTTCAACAGTGTCTGACAAAGACACGTTTTTGTCGTTGATCGAGGGTCGGCAACTTTTGCTGACGACATGGGATGTGGCCCTGACCGTGACGCCAAATGGCAAGATCACGGGCAACATGCTGGGGTGGGACCTGACCGGCAGTTGGTCTTGGAAAGATGGTTATTTCTGCCGCGAGATGGATTGGAGCGGCTATACCATCGATTACAACTGCCAATTGGTCGAAGTGAAAGGCACAACATCCTTGCGCTTTACCGTCGATCAGGGCGCAGGAAAATCGGCCGTGTTTTCATTGCAGTAAGCCGACTAAAAATCGACGGCGATCCCTTTTTTCTCCCAGTCGCCATACCGCACCGGTTCTGGCCCGTCGCGGCCGCCCAATTCCTTGGGCATCGGCGCTGGCGCTGCGGCGTCGCGGCGGGCCTGCGCCTCGGCCAAGGCGCGCTGGGCGGCGGGGGGCAGATCTGAATTCGCATCTGTCATGGTTTCACCTTTGATCTGCCCCTGATATAGGGCGCGCAGCAAGATGTGGGTAGGGGTCATGGGATGGCAAAAGGTCAAAGCGCACGCGGGGCGGCAGTGGCGCTTCTGGATGCCGTGCTGGGCGATGGGCAATTGCTGTCGCAGGCCCTGACATCGCCCGGCGTGATGGAGGGTCTGACCCCCCAGGACCGCGCCCGTGCACAGCGTCTGGCCAGTGACGTTTTGCGCCAGATTGAACCGTTGGACATCACTTTGGGTACCTATCTTCGCAAGGCACCCCCCTTGCCGGTGTTGAACATTCTTCGGCTGGCCTTGCACGAAATTGCGAGCGGCACGGCAGCGCATGGTGTGGTGAACGATGCGGTAGGGTTGGCGAAATCGGGGCGCAAGACCCAGCATCAATCCGGCATGATCAACGCCGTCTTGCGGCAGATCCCGGCGGAACCCATCGTCGGCCCCGTTCAAAAGCTGCCCCGTTGGCTGCGCCAGCCCTTGGTGCACAGCTTTGGCCGCGACGCTGTGGCCGCGATTGAGACGGTTCAGGCCCAGGTGCCGCCCTTGGATCTGTCGTTCAAGGCCGGGGCCGTGTTGCCCGAGGGCGAGATGCTTGCGAGCGGAAGCCTGCGCTTGACAGCGCCCGGTCAGGTGACGGGTCTGGCCGGATATGCCGAAGGGGGGTGGTGGGTGCAAGACGCAGCGGCCGCCCTGCCCGCCAAGGCACTGGCCCCCGCACCGGGCGCACGGGTGCTGGATCTGTGCGCGGCGCCGGGGGGCAAGACGGCCCAACTGGCGGCGATGGGCGCGCAGGTAACGGCCTTGGATATTTCCGGGCCGCGCATGGCCCGCGTGGCCGAAAACCTGAAGCGGCTTGGCCTGACGGCCCAGATGGAGATTGCCGATGCACTGCATTGGCAACCAAAGGCCCCCTTTGATGCGATCCTGCTGGATGCGCCCTGTTCGGCCTCGGGCACGATTCGGCGTCATCCGGATTTGCCCTTTTGCAAGGATGGCAGCGATCTGCCGGCCCTGACAGCCCTTCAGGCGCAGCTTTTGGACAGGGCCTTGGGATGGCTGGCACCAAATGGGCGGCTGGTTTATGCCGTCTGCTCGTTGTTGGCCGAAGAGGGCGAAGACCATCTGACATCCGCCTTGGCCCGCCATCCGGGGCTGCGCGTTTTACCGATGGTCTTGCCGGGAATAGATCCGGCCTGGATGACACCGCAGGGCGGTTTGCGCCTGCGGCCAGATTACTGGGCAGAAAAGGGCGGGATGGACGGGTTTTTCATGGTCTGTCTGACGCGCTAAGGTCTTGGCGCGAAAATCCGGTAATAGGCCCAATCGGGCAAGAACTGCGACAGGCGGAACAGCCAGGAAAACACCATCGGGAAGCTGGATTTGAAGGCGCGGCTTTTCATCAGGGTCATCATATGCGCGGCGGCTTCGGCCGGTTCCATCAAGAAGGGCATGGAAAAGTCGTTCTTGTCGGTCAGGCGCGTGCGAATGAAGCCCGGGTTGCCGACCTGCACCTTCACCCCGGTTCCCCGCAGATCGCAATACAGCGATTCCGCCAGCGCCATTGTGCCCGCCTTGGACGCGCCATAGCCGATGGCGCCCGGCAAGCCCCGAAAGCCAGACAGGGACCCGGTGATCACGATATGGCCGGTACCGCGCGCGATCATCGCTGGCACCACGGCCCCCAGAACCCGCGCGCAGCCGGTGAAGTTGACATTGCACATCGCCGTGACCTTGGCCGCATCCCAGTCTTGCGCCCGGGTCGGCCAATAGACGCCGGCCAGAAACACGACACCGTCAATGTTGCCCAGTTGTGCCGCTGCGGCCGCGACCGATGCATCATCGCCCACATCCACCACAAGGCCCCGGGCCGGACGTGGCAGGCTGCTGACCGCTGCCTGCAAACGCGTGCCATCGCGGCCGGACAGGATCAGATCTGCGCCCTCTTGGGCCATGGCCTGCGCCAGCGCCAGACCAAGACCTTCAGACGCGCCGACAAGCCAATAGGTTTTTCCTGCAAAGCTCATACGGGCATCGGGCGCATTGTGGCCACCAGTTCGGCCACCTTGATGCCGAATTTGGTGAACTGGCTTCGGTTCATGATGGTTCCATTCTCGCACAAATACATCCAATCGGTGACGTTCAGAACATGGCCCCCTGCCTCTGCGGGAAGGCGCAGCTTGTACAGCATCTGAACGCTGGGGCCTTCAACCGTGCCGGTGCCATGACCCACCAGATCATCCGCCTCGGCCTTCAGGGTGCCGTCGTTGCCAAGGCTTAGCCGCCATTCGCGGTTTTGGATGGTTCCGGTGTCATACTGAAACCGTTCTTTCAAAACGCCCTTGTTGCCGTGCCATGTCCCTTCCATTTCGGCAACAAAGCGCGAGGTGACGCGGCCCGTGGGCCCGTAAATCACGCCTTCGCACAGGATCGGGCCGGACAGATGTTTGCGCGGGTCCATGGCCGGGCCCTTGCCCGCGTAATCTTGCGGGCGCTGGGCGCGAAAACCCATCCAGCGCGGGGACAGAACCATCAGGAAAAGCAAAAGCGCAACGGCACAAAAGACAGAGAGAACTGGCGACATGGGTTCAGACCCTTTCAATCGGAAGGGGCCAAAGCAGCCCCAAGGAAAACAGTTTCAGCGCGCAAGGCAGGGCGGCATACAAAAGAGACAGCAGCAGCAAGGACGAAGGGCTGCTGGCGCCGGTGGTAGAAAAGCCCGCCGACTGCAGCGCGGGCAGCAGCAAGGCCGCCGCGAAGGCAAGGCAAAGTTTGCTGACAAAGGACCACAAGCCAAAGGCAAAGCTTTCCGAGACATCGGCGATGTCGGCCAGACGGCGGGCAAACAGGGCGGGCAACAAGACCATGTCAGCGCCCAAAGCCGCGCCGGACAGGGCCGAGATTGCCGCGAAGGACAGGGCCTGCCCGGGCGCCAGAAACACCGCCCAGAAGAAGGTAGCGATTGACAGGGACATTCCGGCGGCCAGAACCTTTTTCTCGCCCAACTTGCGGCCAAGGCGGCTCCACCCCGGGGCAGAAACCGCGGCCGACAGGAAGAATAGCAGCAAGAAGGGCCCCGAAAGGGCCGGCAGTTCCAGCACGCTTTCCACGTAAAAGAGGAACAAGGTTGAGGTGATGGCGACAGGGGCCGAGTTGACGAAGGACAAGATCAGCAACCGGCGGGCCAAGCGATCACCCCAAACCGGGCCGATCATCTGGCGCAGGGGCGGTGTCGGGGGGCGGGGCGCGCCGGGGCGCCAGTTGCGCCGCATTGACCAAGTGGCCCCAAGGGTAAAGACCGCAAACCCAAGGGCGAAGCCGGTGAGCGGCTGATGGGTGACCTGCGCCAAAAGCGTGGGCGCAATTGCGGCCAAACAAACCCCCAAAAGCGAGCCCGTTTCGCGCCAGCCGGCCAGTGTCAGATGGCCTCCGGCGCCAAGGCTGACGGCGTGATCCACGCCTTGAGCGTAAAATACGATCGTCAAGAACGAGAAGGCGGAGAAGAGGGCGACCATCATCACCGCGAACCACAACAGGGGCGCAAAGGGCGGGGCGATGGCAAAAAGCCCATACATCGCGGCGGCCATGATGGCCGCAGCCCCCCAGACCCATTGCGCGCGGGTTTGGCGCTGCGCCTCGGCGAGCCAGCCCAAAAGCGGATCTTGAACCACATCGATCAGGCGCAGGGCCGCCAGGGTCAAACCCAAACTGGCCAGAGAAACGCCGTAGCTTTCGGCATAAAACTTTGGCGCATTGATATAGATCGGCAGGCCCGCAGCCGCGATGAGGGCCGCAAACAACGACCATGGCCAAAGGGGCGCGGCGCGGGTCACCGTGTCACCTCATCTACCGGGGGTTTGGGCGGCGAGGAAAAGCCGATGCCTTTCCACCACAGTTTAAGCGCCTGCCAATGGATCAGGGCCAAAACCCGGCGCGAGCCAAAGGGGCGGCGCAGGCCCGCGGCAAGGATCGCCAGATTGGTCAGCGGCGCGCGTTTGCCCACCAAGGTGGCCAAAAGGCCGCCGTCGCCTGCGGAGTAATCTATCCAGATGCCCATCCGCGCCGGAGTGATATCAAATCGAAACGCGTACCCGCCTGCGACCGGTTGAAACGGCGAGACATACAGGATTTTCTTTGCCGTCATGACATCGTCGCGGGTGATCGGGGCGTGATCATCGCGGTGGCACAAATAGGAATGGCGGTGGTGAAAGGTGTTCGTCACCTCGGCGATCACCACGCGCAGATCGCCGCCCGCGTCATGGCACAGCCAAAAGCTGACGGGATTGAACACATGGCCCAGAACGCGCGGCTGTGCCAGCAGCTGGATCTTGTCAGCGCCCGGCAGGCCATGCGCGGCAAGAACCTGCCGAACCCAAGACACACCGGCCCCTTGTCCGGGTGGGCCGCCATGGTCTTTGTCCCACAGCGAGGTCAGGTTGCCACGATTTCGGCTGAACAGGGCCGGGCCCTGCGCCGTTTCAGGATCAAGCAAGACATAGTCCACACCGTAGCGAAAGCTATTTTCCACCGCGCCTTTGCGCCCGTGAAAGGTTTCGCCCCGCAGATGTTCGACCTGGCTCATGCCGCCATCCGAGCGGCAGCGCGGGCCTTCATGCCCGCGACGACATCCAGCGCCGATACAAGGCCATCTTCGTGAAAGCCATTGTGCATCCATGCCCCGGCAAACCAGGTGTTGGACGTGCCATTTGTGGCACGGATCCGGGCCTGCGCGTCGATGGCGGGCAGGTCATAGACCGGATGATGGAAGGTATTGGTTTCGTAGATCAGGTCTTCGCGGATCGGCATGTTCGGGTTCAGCGTCACGAACAGCGGATCATCTTTCGGAATCGGCTGCAGCGAGTTCATCCAATAGGTCAGGTCAATCTTGTCCCGCGGCGCGCCCTTCACTTCGGTATAGACCCATGACGACCAGACTTTGCGCCGTTTCGGCATGACAGAGGGATCACAGTGCAAGATGGCCGTATTGGGCTGATAGCGCACGGCACCAAGGGTGGCGCGTTCGGCCGGGCTGGGATCGGACAGAAGAGCAAGGGAGACATCCGAATGCGTTGCCATGACGACATCATCAAACAATTCCCATTCGCCCCCGATCGCCCGAATGCGCACGCCGTTCGCTTCGCGCTCGATTCCGGCAACGGCCGTACCCAGCCGTATTTCTACCCCTTGGCGTGTCAATTCCGCTTCCAATCGGCGGACATATTCGATGGAGCCGCCTTTGACAGTGTACCACTGATGTTGGCCCGAAATACCAAGCAGGTTATGATTGTCAAAAAAGCGGATCATCGCCTCGGCCGGGAAATCCAGAATGCCATGGGTTGGGGTGGACCAGATCGCGCCCGACAAAGGCGTAATATAGTAGTCGCGAAACCATTGCCCGGTTCCAAGCTTGTCCAGAAGGCCGCTGATCGTCAGGCCCTTTTCCTGACTGGCCGCAAGGGCGTTCTTGTTGAAGTGCATCATGTCGCGAAACATGCCCCAGAATTGCGGGCGGATCAGATTGCGCTTTTGTTCAAAAAAGGCCGTGTTCGTGCTGGTGCCATATTCAAACCATCCCCCATTGATGGAGGCGGCAAAGCTCATATCGCTTTTGACGGTGGGAACGTTCAACTTTTCGAACAGGTCCACCATATTGGGGTAGTTCACCTTGTTATAAACGATAAAGCCGGTATCGACCGGCTGATCGCCCCGTTTGCCCGCCAAAACAGTGCGGGCGTGCCCCCCGAGCCTGTTTTCGCTTTCAAACAAGACCACTGAATGATCGCCTGCCAGATGATGGGCTGCTGTCATACCGGAAATTCCTGCGCCAATCACGGCAATACGGCGCGGCGGTTGTCCAAACGTCTCAAAAGGCATCGTCAATCTTATCCTGTCATGTGTCTGCAGATGTACGCGGGGCATCCTTTTTCAGATCACAAAAGAAGCATGTGATCCAAAACTTGTATGCCGCCGTATCCCTAGCATGATCGCACAGACCATCACCCGTAAAATTGCCCCTTTCGCGCCGCTGCGCGGGCACTATGTTGCACCTGCACAGGTGCGGCAGATAAAGGGCAGTGTCAGAGTGGGTGTTGAGCCGGGCGATTTGGCTGAAATGATGCTGGCCGTTCGCGACCGGCAGGACAAAGCGGCCTTTGCCGCCCTGTTTCGTCATTTTGCGCCGCGCGTGAAGGGCTTTTTGATGAAAGCCGGATCTGACGCGGCGACAGCCGAAGAATGTGCGCAGGATGTCATGGCCACGCTGTGGCATAAGGCGCATCTTTTTGATCCGGGGCGCGCCTCGGTGGCGACATGGGTTTTCACCATCGCCCGAAACAGAAGAATCGACATGGCCCGCAAGGAGCGCCGCCCGGACCCGGAAGACGTTGTCTGGGGATCCGATGACGCGCCCGATCAAGCCGATGTTTATGCCGCCGCCGAGGACGCCAAGCGTCTTCAACTTGCCTTGGCAGATCTGCCCGAAAAGCAACGCGCCTTGATTCAGCGCGCCTATTTCGGGGATCTGTCGCACAGCGAGTTGGCCGAAGAAACTGGCCTGCCCCTTGGCACAATAAAATCCCGTATTCGCTTGGCGCTTGATCGCCTGCGCAACAAGATGACGTGAAGAACATGACCGCAAACACCATCCAACATCACATCTCAGACTCTTTGTTGATGAGCTATGCCGCAGGCAGCTTGCCAGAGGCCTTCAGTCTTGTCGTCGCTGCCCATGTTTCGCTGTGCGATGAGTGCCGGGCGCAGCTGGCTGCCTTTGAGGCGGTCGGCGGTGCGGTGGTCGAGGGCGAGCAGGCCAGCATGAGCCAAGGGGCGCTGGATCAGTGTCTGGCCCGTATTGAGGGACCTGCGCCGAAGGGCGAACCAAAGCCGCGTCGCCAGGGCATTCTGCCCGGTCCTTTGGCGGGATATGTGGGCGGCGATCTGTCGGCTGTCAAATGGAAGCAACTGGCGGGCGGGGTTCGGCAGGCAATCTTGCCAACGGCCAAAGGGGCGACAGCGCGGCTTTTGCATATTCCGGCAGGGGCGGCCGTTCCAGATCACGGACATCGCGGGTTGGAACTGACGCTGGTGCTGCAAGGGGCCTTTCGCGATGACGATGGCCGCTATGGGCCGGGGGATGTTGAAATTGCCGGCGAGGCGGTCGATCACACGCCGGTGGCCGAAGCGGGGGCAGATTGCATCTGCCTTGCGGCCACGGATGCGCCGTTGCGCTTTCGGGGGCTGTTCCCCCGTCTTTTGCAGCCGCTGTTCCGGATCTGATCAGACCGGCAAACCGACCAAAACGGCAGGCCCATCTGCGATGAAGCCGAAGGGTTCATCTGTCAGCAGCAGTTTTGCCTGATCTGGCCAGTACAGCGCTGAAAGGCCGCCGGGAACCACGGTTTCGGCATGCGTCAAAACACGCACCTGCGCGGGGCCAAGGTGGCGCGCGGTCATGACGTTGAAATCATCCGACGGCGCCGTGACACCGGCAGCGCGCAAGGGAAGATCGCCCGCAAAAGCCACGGGCACCCAAGGGCGGGCCTGCAAGGATATCCCGTCGCCCAGAAGGTCAAATCCGGGGCCTGTGAGGACCGTCAGAACCCTGTCGATCCCTGCAAAGACGGAAAACGGGCCATCTTCCACCACGCTGGCCCGGGACAATCGCCAGAGCATGTCCCCTGACTGATCGGCGCGGGCCAATTCGACGGTCACGCCCTTGCCATTGGCCCAAGGCATGGTTTTGAAATCCTCCCCTGCCAGCCAGCGCCTCATTCGGCGGCCGGGGCGATGGGCAGTGGTTTTGGATCGGGCTGCGCCAGTTCTTCAAAATCGAAATTGTCCAGACGACGGGCCCGTTTGCCGGCCTTGTCCGACGAAATCTTGATCTCTTCGATGTCTTTGGCGGCCAAGGCAAAATGCCTGTCCAGATTGCCAACGCGCTCTCCCAGACGATCCACGTCTTTGTACAGCTCGCCCAATTCCTTGCGGATTGCGCCGGCCTGTTCGCGCATTCGGGCATCTTTCAGCACTGCGCGCATCGTATTGAGCGTGGCCATGCAGGTGGTGGGCGAGACGATCCAGACGCGGGCCGCAAACCCTTCGCGAACGATTTCGGGGAAATTGGCGTGAAGTTCAGCATAGACCGCTTCGGACGGCAGGAACATGAGCGCGCCATCCGCCGTTTCGCCTTCGATGATGTACTTTTCAGAAATCGCACGGATATGCGCGCGCACGGCTGTCCGCATGGCTTGGGCCGCTTCGTTGACGGCGCGGGGCGTATCGGCGCGCCGGATGGCCTCGTACGCTTCAAGTGGGAACTTGGCATCGATCACAATGGGGCCGGGCGGGTTTGGCAGATGCACCAGACAATCCGCGCGTTTGCCGTTCGACAGCGTGGCCTGCATTTCGTAGGCATCGCTGGGCAGCGCTTTGTGCACGATGTCGTTCAACTGAATTTCGCCAAAAGCGCCGCGGGTCTGCTTGTTTGACAGGATATCTTGCAAGGACAAGACGTTTCCGGACAGCTTTTCAATATTGGCCTGGGCCTTGTCGATCGTCTCCAGACGGGTGTGCAATTCGCCCAAAGAGCGCGCGGTGCGGGTGGCGGTGCCATGCAGGCTTTCGCCCATGGCGCGCTGAACTTCGGCCAGACGGACCTCCATCATTTGCAGCATCGCGGTTTGGCTGACCGCTTGTGTTTCGCCGACGTGATGCAGGCCGCCCGCAAGCCGTTCCTGTCCATCGGACAGACCCTGAACCCGCTGTGCCAACCAGCCCATTTCGCGCAGCAAGGGTTCGGTCGCCGTGGCCGAGCGCCCCGCAACCCGCAAGATCAGGACCAAGAACAGCACCAGACCCAGAGCCGCCCCGCCAATCAGCAGAACCTCTGGCGAGTTCCATTCAAAACGCGTGCCAAAAAGGGTGATCATTTGCGTCCGAAAAGCCTTTCGATATCGCTTAATTTCAGTTCCACATAGGTCGGTCGGCCGTGGTTGCACTGACCGGAATGCGGGGTCACTTCCATCTCGCGCAGCAGGGCGTTCATCTCTTCGGCCCGCATGTGCCGGCCCGAGCGCACGGAGCCATGACAGGCCATGCGGCTGAGGATCGCCTCAATCCGGGATTGGACAAGCTGGCTTTGGCCCAGATCGGACAGTTCATCCAGAACATCACGAAGCAGGGCGGCAGCGGGGGCATTGCCCAGAACGGCCGGCATTTCGCGCACCGCAACCGCCCCGCCGCCAAAAGGTTCGATCGCAAGCCCCAGTCGGGCCAGATCCGGAGCGTGCAACAAGATCAGCGCCGCATCTGCGGGGGAGAGTTCAACAATCTCAGGGATCAGCAGCGCCTGTGCCGTGATGCCCGCTTCGGCCATCTGGCGTTTCAGGCGTTCGTAGACCAGACGTTCATGCGCGGCATGTTGATCGACGATGACCATCCCCGTTGCCGTTTGGGCGATGATGTAATTTTCATGGACCTGAGCGCGGGCCGCGCCCAAGGGGTGGGTTTCATCATCCAAGGCCGTCGAAGGTTCGACGCGGGCGGCAGGTCCCTGACCAAAGCCGCCCGAGGCTTCGGCGAAACCTTCGGGCGCCTGAAAGGCAAACGCGCGAGCAAAACTGGACTGCGAGGGGCGGTCCATCTGATACTGGCGCGCGGCCGCCACAGGTTCGGGGCGCATGGCGGACAACGTGGCATCGGCCACGGTGCTGCTGGCGCGGTGTCCGGCCCCGGTCAGCGCGCTGCGCAGTGCCGTGATGATCAGCGCCCGCACCGCCTCGGGCTCGCGAAAGCGCACTTCGGATTTGGCGGGATGCACGTTCACATCCACACGCTGAGGATCCACAATCAGATTGAGCACGGCCGCGGGGTGACGATCACGGCTGAGAAAATCGAAATAGGCCGCCCGCAGCGCCCCGTAAAGCTGTCGGTCCAGAACGGGGCGACCATTCACAAAAACAAATTGCTGCACCGAGGATCCGCGCGAATAGGTGGGCAAGGCGGCATAGCCGACCAGATGCAGGCCGTCCCGATCTGCATCAATGCGCAGGGCGTTGGTGGTAAAGTCGGCGCCCAGAATGCCCGTCAGCCGCCCGTGCAGGGCATCAAAGAAATCGCCATTTTGCGGATCGGCGCGAAAAAGCACGCGGGGGGCCTCGCCCTCGGTCACTTCGGTGAGGGTGAAGCCCACGTGGGGTTCTGCCATCGCAAGACGGCGCACAACATCTGCTATGGCCTGCGCCTCGGCGCGGTCTGTGCGCAGAAACTTCAGCCGCGCCGGGGTGGCGTAGAACAGATCGCGCAGTTCAACCACCGTGCCCTTGGTAAGGCCGGCCGGGCGCACGGGCCCTTCGCGCCCGCCCGCGACGGTGACGCTTGCCCCATCGTGCCCGTCGGTACGGCTGGTCAACGTCAGGCGCCCAACGGCCCCAAGACTGGCCAAGGCTTCGCCGCGAAAGCCGAAGGATTGAATGTTCAACAGATCTGACCCGTCGATCTTTGACGTCGCATGCCGTGCCACGGCCAGCGGCAAATCGGCGGCCGTCATGCCGCAGCCATCATCTGTGACGCGGATCAACACCTTGCCGCCGGCAGAAAAATCTACCGCAATCCGGCGTGCCCCGGCATCAAGGGAATTTTCGATCAGCTCTTTTACGGCGCTGGCCGGTCGTTCCACGACCTCGCCCGCCGCGATGCGGTTGATGGCCGCCTCGTCCAACGGGCGGATCACGGGGCGCCCTTCGGCGCCCGATATCTTGGGTTCATATAACGTCATACCACCAATCCTAGCAGGACTGGACAGATTCGGCCAACCTGATTCCGAAGGGGCCCGGGGCCGCCCCTGCGCCGCTATTCGGTGGCGGTCAGACCGGTGCCCTGCCCCACGACCATCACGAACAGCTTGGCCGGGTCCATCAGACGCGCCGCCACCCGGGCGACGTCTTGTGCCGTGACGGCTTCGACCTTTGCGTTGCGGGTCTTGGGATAGTCCGGGGTCAAGCCGAGCGTTTGCATGCCCACCATGATCCCTGCAATCGCGCCGTTGCCGTCAAACCGCAGAGGGTAAGACCCGGTCAAATAGCGTTTGGCCGCCTCAAGCTCTGGGTCGGTGATGCCGTTTGTGGCCATGCGCGCCCATTCCTCGCGCAGCACCTTCACCGCCTCGGCCGCCGTATCGACCCCTGTCGCGAAGGACCCCGAGATCAGTTCGGCCTGATCATAAACCGCCAACGAGGTGCCAACGCCATAGGTCAGGCCGCGCTTTTCCCGCAATTCGTCCATCAAGCGTGATCCAAATCGATCGCCGCCCAGAACTTCGTTCATCACAACGGCGGCAAAATAATCTGGATCGTCAAACCGGATTCCGGGGGCCGCAAAGACAACCACGGCCTGCGGCCCCGGAAAATCCTGCACGGCAAGCCCTTGCTGCGCCGCAATCTGGGCCCGTTCAGGCAAGGCTGGACCGCTGGCGGGCAAGGCGCCCAAAAGTTCATCCAGCAAGATGCCCAGTTGCTCGGCGGTGATATCCCCCGAGGCGGCCACGGTCATGCGGTCGCGGGCCAGGGCATTTTTGTGGGCCGCCACGATGTCACTGCGCGTCAGGGCCGTCACGCTGTCGATCGTGCCATCGGTTGGCAGGCCGTAGACATGCCCCGGAAACATTCGCGCACTTAACGCCTGACCGGCCATCGCGCCGGGATCCTTGGATTCCGACCGCAGATTGGCCAGCACCTGCCCGCGCACCCGTTCCACGGCGTCATCATCAAAGCGCGGGGCGTTCAGGGCCTGCCGCAACAGATCGATGGAGGCGTCACGGTTGTCGGTCAGAAAACGGGCACGAACGGAAACGCCATCAATATCACTGGAAAACCGAAATTCGGCCGCCAGACCATCGCGCGCGGCGGCAAAACCCTGCGCATCCATTTCGCCCGCGCCTTCTTTGATCAGGGCGGTCATCAGGTTGGTGGCGCCGCGCTTGTCTGCCGCATCCAGCGAGGTTCCCCCCTGAAACCGGATCGACAGGGCGGTAAAGGGAATGCCATGCTCTTCGACCAGCCAAGCCTTGATCCCGCCGGGCGAAATCACCTCCTGGATGTTAGCCTCGGCCCAGGCTGGGGCGGCAAGAACCACAAAACCCAGACCCAAAATCGCCCGCCGTGCCGCGGCAAACAGTCCTGCAGACTGGCTCTTTGAAAACCCGATCATTGCGCCACCTCTTTTGCCGAAAGCCATCCCGTTACCGACTGTTGGGGCACCAAAACCTCGCGCGCGACGGACATCACATCATCTGTGGTGACATCGGCCACA
>CANHLE010000013.1 GCA_947461435.1 Paracoccaceae bacterium
CATTCCAAGGCTTTCGCGGGCTGGCGCGACATTCCGGCTGATTTGACCGATGCGGCGGCCATTGCGCGGCTGAACGCGCATCTGCCCAGCGGCGCTTGGTTGGTATCGTCAGATCTTGTGCGGGCGTCGGCCACGGCAGATGCCCTGTCCCAAGGCCGCCAAAGACTGCCGCATGATCCGAACCTGCGAGAGTTCGATTTCGGCGAATGGGATGGCTTGACGTTTGCCGACGTTTCCCTGCGCTGGCCAGATCTGTCGCGCCAGTATTGGGAAGAGCCGGGCCATATCTGTCCGCCGCGCGGCGAAAGCTGGCTGCAAGCCGACGCGCGGGTTCACGCCGCAACCCAGTCCCTGATCGCAGCCCACCCCCGCCGGGACATCGTGATTGTTGCGCATTTCGGAACAATTCTAACGCAATATCAGCGCGCGGCGGGGATCAGCCCCTATCAGGCCTTGGCGCAACCAATCGACAATTTGTCGGTGACATGTTTGACTTTTGATGGCACTTGGGGTGTCGATCATGTCAATCATATTCCATGAAGGATTTTGCCAAGACGGGGTTGGATTGGCAAAGGACAACGACTGTGCACATGCCCGCAAAGGACGATTTGAATGACCTATGATCTGGTAATCGGGGACCGCGCCTATTCTTCGTGGAGCCTTCGCGGTTGGCTATTGTTCGATGCGTTCAACCTTCCGGTCACGACCCACAGTGCGCGACTTTATTCCGACGAACTGCCAAATCTGCTGAAATCTTACTTTCCCGGAAAGACCGCCCCAACGATGCGCACGCCCGATGGTGTGGTCGTACCAGAAACGATTGCCATTGCCGAAGAACTGGCGTCGCGCCACCCAGAGGCCAGAATTTGGCCAAAGGACCCAAAGGCGCGGGCGATCGCACGCGTCCTTGCCGCCGAGATGCATGCCGGCTTTGGCCAATTGCGCAGCCAGTGCCCGATGAACTTGCGGGTCTCTTATGAAGAGAGCGCCCCAACACAAGGGGTGTTGGAGGATCTGGCCCGGCTTGAGGTGATGTGGGATTGGGCCCGCGCGCAAACGGGGTCGGCCGTCTGGCTGGCGGGCGAATATTCGGCGGCGGATGCGTTTTTTGCGCCTGTTGCCAGCCGAATAGCCACCTACAATCTGCCCGTCAGTGCCCAAGCCATGACCTATGTACAGGCCCATCTGGCGCACCCATCCTTTCGCCGCTGGCGCGCCATGGGCATGGTCGACGGGGCCGATCAAGAATTTTACCGCCGCGATTTTCCAAGACGGCCTTGGCCGGGCCCCCTGCCCCTGACTGCCAGCGCCGCCCAAGGCACGACAGCCGAAAATGACCTTTGCCCCTATTCCGGCAAGTCAGTGACCCATGTCTTGGAATTGAACGGGCGCCGCTTTGGCTTTTGCAATGCGTTTTGCCGGGACAAGACCATCGCCGATCCGCAAGCATGGCCGGCCTTCATGGCCCTTGTGGGATAGGGCTTGCAGAGCGAAGCCCAGATTTCGCCCCGCCTTTTTTGCCCACCCGGTTCAAGAAAACCCGTGATCCGTCTTTGCACTGACGGCCAATCGATCACGGCGTTAACCCTTTGCTAACCATAGCTGTCTATTCCTGAACCCGTGGGAACGGGGTGAATTATGGTTGCGCGCGCTTATACAGTCGCCTTCGAGGGGGTCGAGGCGCGCATGGTTGAAGTGCAATGCGCACTTTCGCCCGGACTGCCGACCTTCAGCCTTGTCGGCCTTCCGGACAAGGCGGTGTCAGAGGCCAAGGAACGTGTGCGCGCGGCGCTTCAGGCTTTGTCGATTGCGCTGCCCGCCAAGCGGATTACCATCAACCTGTCGCCTGCGGATCTGCCCAAAGAGGGCAGCCATTTTGATTTGCCGATCGCGCTGGCGCTGCTGGCCGCCTTGGATATCATCCCGCATGACGAGGTGGAACGCACGGTTGCCCTTGGGGAACTGTCCTTGGACGGAAAGCTGATTCCGGTGCTTGGGGCCTTGCCGGCGGCGATGGCGGCGGCCGAAGAAGACCGCAAGCTTTTATGCCCCCACGCCTGCGGCGCCGAGGCGGCTTGGGTGGGCGCAACGCAAGTGATCGCGGCGCGGACGCTAAGCGATGTCGTGCGGCATTACACCGGACAATCCCCCCTGACCCCCGCCGAAGCCGGAGAGGTCGCGCGGCCCACCCACCAGCGCGATCTGCGCGACGTCAAAGGGCAAGAGCGCGCCAAAAGGGCGCTGGAAATTGCCGCCGCAGGGCGGCATCACATGTTGATGGTTGGCACGCCCGGATCGGGCAAATCCATGCTTGCCGCCCGCCTGCCCGGAATTTTGCCGCCTTTATCCGCGGCGGAAGCGCTGGAAACCTCGATGATCCATTCCTTGGCGGGGTTGCTGACCAATGGCGGGATCTCGCGAGAGCGCCCCTTTCAAGAACCGCATCACACCGCCTCGATGGCGGCGATCGTCGGGGGGGGGCGCGGGGCGAAACCGGGGGAAATCTCGTTGGCGCACAACGGTGTCTTGTTCATGGATGAATTTCCCGAATTCCCCCGCGCCGTTCTGGAAACGCTGCGCCAGCCCATCGAAACCGGTGAAGTGGTGGTGGCCCGGGCCAATGCCCATATCCGGTATCCGTGCCGGTTTTTGTTGGTGGCGGCGGCGAACCCGTGCAAATGCGGATATATGACGGACCCCGCCCGCGCCTGCGCCCGGGTGCCGGTTTGCGGTGAAGATTATCTTGGCCGCATCTCTGGCCCGTTGATGGACCGCTTCGATTTACGCGTCGATGTGCCGCCGGTGGCCTATAGTGATCTGGATCTGCCTGCGTCAGGCGATACATCGGCCACGGTTGCGGCGCGGGTCAACAATGCCCGCCAAAGGGCAGAGACGCGCCTGTCGGGACATCCCACCGCGCGGGTCAACGCCGATCTTGAAGGCGCCCTGCTTGACCAGTTTGCCAGCCCGGATGAGGCGGGAAAAGCGCTGCTGAGCCGCGTGGCCGAACGCTTTGGGCTGTCAGCCCGCGGATATCACCGCGTTTTGCGCGTGGCGCGCACCATTGCTGATCTGGATGGCAGCGATGATGTGCGCCAACCCCATGTGGCAGAGGCGGTAAGTTACCGCATGGCCGTTGGGGCGCAACTTGGACAAAAAACCTAACGCCGCTTGGCCTCGATCACTTCCCAGATTTTCGCGGCGGTGTTGGTGCCGTCAAACCGTTCAAGTTCCTGAATGCCCGTGGGCGAGGTGACGTTGATCTCGGTCAGCCAATCGCCGATCACGTCGATCCCGACAAAGATCTGCCCCTTCTCTTTCAGGACGGGGCCGATGGCGGCGCAAATCTCCAGATCGCGCGCGGTCAGGCCCACTTTTTCCGGCCGACCGCCCGCATGCATGTTTGACCGCGTCTCTCCGGCCTGCGGAACGCGGTTGATCGCGCCCACAGGCTCGCCGTTGACCAAGATCACACGCTTGTCGCCTTTGGACACGTCGGGCAGAAATTTTTGAACGATCAGGGGTTCGCGGTTCATCCCCGTAAACAATTCGTACAGGCTTGCAAGATTGCGATCGTTGGGGTCCAACCGAAACACACCCGCGCCGCCATTTCCGTAAAGCGGCTTCAAGATGATATCACCGTGCCGCGCCTTGAAATCGCGAATCGTCTGCAAATCACGGGCGATTGCGGTGGGCGGCGTCAGATGGGGAAAGCGCAGGACCAACAGCTTTTCCGGGCTGTTGCGCACCCAGAACGGATCATTCACGACCAAGGTCTTGGGATGGATCATCTCAAGCAAATGGGTTGTGGTGATATATCCCATGTCAAACGGCGGGTCTTGGCGCAGCCAGACCACGTCAAACTCGGCCAGGTCAACTTCCATTTCGGGGCCATAGGTGACGTGATTTCCCTGCTCGCGGCGCAGTTCAATCGCAAAGCCACGGGCCATGACCCGTCCCTCGACAAACGCCAGCTTGTCGGGCGTATAAAAGAACAGGGAATGGCCCCGGGCCTGCGCCTCAAGTCCGATGCGAAAAGTCGAATCGCCGTTGATATTGACCGACCCGATCGGGTCCATCTGAAGGGCAACTTTCAGCGACATTGTTGTCTCCGGATCAAGATTTGCCCCTTGATGACCCAAGCCCGCCGGAGTTGCAATTGATCACCGCGCCTGAACCGGGGCAAAGCGCTGGCCCTTCGACCAAAACAAAGGGGACAGGTCAGCCCGCCAAGGCGTTTTCCAGAATTTCCACCCGGCCGATGGCATCGACAAGGGCGACATCGAATCGCATTTCGGTCATCGACCCCAAAGGCATCTGCGCCACAAATTCGCTGGCCGCTGCAAAAAGCCTTGTGATCTGGCGCGGCGACAGGTGGTACGCGGCCGCGTCATGGCTTTGGCTTGCCTTGACTTCAATGAAAACAAAACCGGCGCCGTTGCGGGCAATCAGATCCATCTCGCCGCCTTTGCCGCGCCAACGACGGGCCACAATCGGAAGACCGGCGTCTTCATAAAGCCGCGCCACAGACTCCTCAGCGGCCCACCCAGCCCGAAACGCCAGCGCCCCCTTGATCTGACGTGCCCGCGTCACCTTTGCGCCCGCGTCAATGCCATCTGATAGACGTCGCGGCGCGGCAGACCAAAGGCTTCGGCAACGGCCGCTGCGGCATCTTTCATGGTCATTTGCGTCAATGCCTGATCCAAAGCTTGTTCCACGGTTTCTGCGCTGGCCTTTTGCTGTGCCGCGCGGTCGATGACCAACACCACTTCGCCCTTGATATCGCGGCCCGCAAAGGCCGCCTGCAGGTCGGATATCGTGCCGCGCGTCACCTCTTCAAAGCGTTTGGTCAGTTCGCGGCACACAGCAGCAAAGCGTGTCTGCCCATGAGTTTGCGCCAAATCATCCAATAATTGGTTAATGCGGTTTGGGCTTTCGTACAAAACAACGGTCGCTTGCAGCGGGGCAAGGTCGCGCAGAAAGGTTTGCCGGGCGGCTTTGGCCGACGGGGGAAAGCCTGCAAACAGGAAGCGGTCGGTCGGCAGACCGGCCACGGTCAAGGCATAAAGCACCGCACTGGCGCCCGGCGCGGCGAAAACGGGCAGCCCTTCGTCGCGCGCAGCCCGGGTCAATTCAAAACCCGGATCGGAAATCAGCGGGGTTCCCGCCTCGGACGCATAGGCCACGGTCTTACCGTCCCGAAGGTCGGCCAAAAGGCGCGGCAAAGCGCGCTCTCCGTTATGATCATGATAGGGAACCACATGACGACCGTTCAACGCTACGGCGTGAATCTCCATCAAATGTCTGAGGGTTCGCGTATCTTCTGCCGCCAGAACATCGGCGCTGGCCAGAATATCCAGCGCCCGCAGGGTTATGTCGCGCGCCGCCCCGATCGGGGTTGAAACCATGTACAGCCCAGGTTCCAACGGCTTTGCGGTAGAAAATGACTTCTCGCTCATCGGCGTTATGGGCCCTTTGTAAAGTTTACTTTTCCGGGCGATCCGCATAGGGTTGCGCATAACCCGATCGCACGTTTGTCTGCGCCCCTATTTCGTGAGGAAGTTCCATGTTGTCCCTTTTGTCGCGGGCCCGCAAGTCGCTGAGCGCCGCCGCTCTTGTTCTGTCCAGCCTTGTTCTGGCCGCTTGCGTCAATTCAGGCGGCGCGCCCACGGCATCGGGGCCAGCGCTTGGCGATACCGTCACCGTGGCCCTTTTGGTGCCCGGCGGATCCGGTCAGGCCAGTGACGAGCTGCTTGCCAAAGGGTTGGAAAATGCGGCGCGCCTTGCCATGGCCGATCTGGGCGGCCAGTCCATCATCTTGAAGGTTTACAATACGGCCGGCCAGCCCGCGCAGGCGGCCGCGATGGCCACACAGGCGGTATCAGAAGGCGCGCAAGTCATCCTTGGACCGGTTTTCGCCCAAGAGGCGAATGCAGCGGGCGTGGCGCTGTCGGGAACAAATGTGAATGTTCTGTCCTTCTCGAATAACCCGGACATTGCGGGAAACAACGTCTTTATCCTTGGGCCGACCTTCCTGAACACGGCCAAGCGTCTGGCGGGGTTTGCCGTCAGACAGGGCAAGGGATCGGTTATGATCGTGTATGATCAAAACCCGGCCGGTGATTTGGGCAAAGCCGCGATCGAGCGCGGGTTTGCCGTGGCTGGCGGATCGGTTGTCGGGGCGGCAAGCTATGAGTTTTCGCAAAATGGGGTGGTCTCGGCCGTGCCGGGGATTGTGGCCGCTGCGAAATCTGCCGGGGCAAGCTCGGTATTCCTGACGGCAGATACGGCGGGGGCTTTGCCCCTGATCAGCCAGCTTTTGGGTGAAGCGGGCCTTGACCCCACGGTCACGCAATACATCGGTCTGACCCGCTGGGATATCCCCGAGGCAACCTTGGCTTTGCCGGGCGTTCAGGGGGGATGGTTCGCCTTGCCCGATCCCGCCCTCTATCAACAATTCCAAACGCGGTATTCCACGGCTTACGGCGAGCCGCCCCACCCTATCGCCGGTCTGGCTTATGACGGGATTGCCGCAATCGGGGCCTTGATGAAACGGGGCGGGCCGGGCGGTTTGTCGGCGGCGGCGCTGACCCAAGGAGCAGGCTATGTTGGGGTTAACGGCATTTTCCGCTTTTTGCCCGATGGCACGAATGAGCGTGGCTTGGCCGTCGCGCAGATTCAAAACGCCCAGATGGTCATCATGAGCCCCGCTCCGCGCGCTTTTGGCGGCGCTGGATACTAAAGTCACTCTGAAAAGGGGCCCCTGCGCAGCATGGCCGATACCATTGTCTCGACCCCGCAGCGCAAGGTTCTTGTGCCCAAGGCAGATTTGTTTGATCCCGCCGCCTTGTTTCGTACTTTGTCCGACACGATGGCGTCCGGCGGTGACAGCAAAACGCTGAAGGCGCAGGCGGGGGCCGGACTGGCGGCGGCAAAACTGTCCGCCAACACGACGCTGTCTGCCGCCTTTGCGCTTGCCCCTCTTCAGGCAGAGGGCCTTATTCACAGCCAAGCCGATCTGACCGACCTGCTTGTGACCACGGCCTGGACCATCGTGACACAGTACTTGGAACCCAAGGCGGCGCGGGACTTGGCGGATCCTTTGGCTATCGTTTCGGTGGGGGGGTACGGCCGGGCAGAAATGGCGCCCCAATCCGACGTTGACCTGCTGTTTCTTAGCGCCCGGAAAATCAGTGCTGGGGCCGAAAAGCTGGTGGAAGCGCTTCTTTATCTGCTGTGGGACCTGAAGCTTAAGGTTGGGCATTCCACCCGGACAATCAAAGACTGCCTAACTATGGGACGCGAAGATATCACTATCCGCACGGCCCTTCTGGAACACCGATTTGTCACCGGCCACGCCCCCCTTGCCCGCGATCTGGCCGATCATCTGTGGTCGGATCTGTTCAAGAATACCGGTCGTGATTTCATCGAGGCGAAACTTGCCGAACGGTCGGAACGGCATAGACGCCAAGGCGGGCAACGCTATGTGCTGGAGCCCAATGTCAAGGAAGGCAAAGGCGGGCTGCGCGATCTGCAAACGCTGTACTGGATCGGAAAATATCTGCACCGCGTGCAGGATCCTTCAGGCCTTGTCCATGCCGGGCTGCTGTCTTCCGAAGAATTCGCCAGTTTCGAGACGGCCGAAAACTTTCTTTGGGCCGTCCGGTGCCACCTGCATTACAGCGCCGGCCGGGCCGTGGATCAGCTGACATTTGACATGCAAGTCGATGTGGCCGCGCGCATGGGATACCACGATGGCCACGGTCGCCGGGCCGTTGAACATTTCATGCAAGACTATTTTCGTCATGCCACGCGCGTGGGCGAGTTGACGCGCATCTTTCTGACCGAACTGGAAGCACGCCACGTCAAACCCGAAGCCCGTCTGTCCGGGCTGTTTGGCCGCCGAAAGGTTCAACCCGGATACAAACTGGTTCAAGGCCGCATCGATGCGGAAAACCCGGCGCAATTCTTGTCAGACAAGCTGAACTTGCTGCGCGTCTTTGAAGAGGCGCTGCGTTCGGGGTATCTGTTGCACCCCAATATCATGCGCCTGATCGCCGCAAATCTGGATCTGATCGATGACGACATGCGCGATGACCCCGAGGCGCAGCGCATTTTTCTGGATCTGATGATCAGTCACGGAAACCCCGAACGGGCGCTGCGCCGGATGAACGAATTGGGCGTGCTGGCCGCTTTCATTCCCGAATTTGAACCGATCGTCGCGATGATGCAGTTCAACGTCTACCATTCCTATACTGTGGACGAGCATATCATTCAGACCATTTCGGTTCTGGCGCAGATCGAACGCGGTGAGTTGGTGGAAGACCTGCCCTTGTCGTCGTCGATTCTGACCCAAGGTATCAACCGGCGCGTCATGTATGTTGCGCTGCTGCTGCACGATATCGGCAAGGGTCGCCCTGAAGACCATTCCATTCTTGGCGCCCATATTGCACGCAAGGTCGCCCCCCGTTTGGGTTTGGACGAAGAGGAGTCCGAGACTGTCGAATGGTTGGTGCGCTACCATTTGTTGATGTCCGACATGGCCCAAAAGCGCGATATCGGGGATCCGCGCACCGCGCGCGATTTCGCCCGCGCCGTGACCACCCGCAAACGGCTGGATCTGCTGACGGTGCTGACGGTTTGCGATATTCGCGGCGTTGGCCCAAACACCTGGAACAACTGGAAAGCCATGCTGCTGCGCCAGTTGCATTCCTTGACGACAGATGCGCTGGAAGGTGGCCTTGAATCCGTGACGCGCGAAAAGCGCGAAGACGAGGCAAAGGCAGCCCTTGCGGCCCGCCTGACCGATTGGACCAGCGCCGCGATTCAGCACGAATTGTCCCGCCATTACGCGCCTTATTGGCAAGGTCTGACCACCGATACCCAAGAGATTTTCGCCCGTTTGTTGCGCGATCTGCCCAATGATCTGATCCGGATCGATCTGCATCCGGAACCGGCGCGCGATGCCACGCGCGCCTGTTTTGCGCTGGCCGATCACCCGGGAATCTTTTCGCGCCTTGCGGGGGCATTGGCCCTTGTCGGGGCGAACGTTGTGGATGCGAAAACCTACACCTCAAAAGATGGATATGCGACACCGGTGTTCTGGGTGCAGGACGCCGAGGGCAAGCCCTATGAGGTGTCTCGCCTGCCGCGTTTGACCCAGATGATTGATAAAACGCTGAAAGGCGAAGTTGTGGCTCGCGAGGCGCTGGCCGGGCGCGACAAACAGAAAAAGCGAGAGCGCGAGTTCCGCTTTCCGACCCATATCACGATTGATAACGAAGGGTCTGAAATCTACACCATCATCGAGGTCGACACCCGCGACCGCCCCGGCCTTCTGTTCGATCTGACCCGCACCTTGGCCGTCAACAATATGCAAATCTCCTCTGCGGTGATTGCCACCTATGGCGCGCAGGTGGTGGATACCTTTTATGTCAAAGACATGTTCGGCTTGAAACTGCACGCCAAACATCGGCAAGAAGCGCTGGAGAAAAAGCTGCGCCAAGCCATCGTGGAAGGGGCAGAAAGGGCAAGCGCATGAAACCGATTTCCCTGATGCGTTCGGTTGTCACCGTTGGTGGATGGACCTTGCTGTCGCGCGGCGCCGGTTTTGCCCGTGACATGATGATGGCGGCCTATCTGGGCGCAGGGCCTGTTGCCGATGCCTTCAACGTGGCCTTTTCACTTCCCAACATGTTCCGCCGTTTTTTTGCCGAAGGCGCGTTCAACATGGCCTTTGTGCCGATGTTCGCCAAAAAACTTGAAGGCGGCGAAGACGCCCAAAGCTTTGCACGCGATGCGTTCAACGGGCTTGCCGCGATCCTGATCGTCTTTTCCATCATCGGCACGTTTGCCATGCCTTGGCTGGTTTGGGCCATGGCATCGGGCTTTGCGGGGGATGCGCGGTTTGAACTGGCCGTGACGTTTGGCCAGATTACTTTTTCCTATATTCTGTTCATCTCGCTGGTTGCGCTTTTATCGGGTGTCTTGAACGCCCATGGCAAATTCACCGAAGCGGGATTTGTTCCAGTGCTTTTGAACCTGATTTTCATTGCGGCCATGGCGCTTGCGATCAATCTTGGCTGGGATATGGGCACAACCCTTGCCTGGACAACGCCGATCACCGGAATTGCACAGCTTGGGTTTACCTGGGTTGCGGCGCATCGCCTTGGATTTCGGTTCACGCCGCGCTGGCCAAGGATAACGCCAGATCTCAAGCGTCTGGCGATGATTGCCGGACCGGCCGTCTTGGCGGGCGGGGTGGTGCAGATCAACCTTCTGGTCGGTCGGCAGGTCGCCTCTTACACCGAAGGGGCGGTGTCGTGGTTGGTCTATGCGGATCGCTTGTACCAACTGCCCTTGGGCGTTGTCGGAATCGCCATTGGCACCGTCTTGCTGCCCGATCTGTCACGGCGCCTGCGCGCCGGAGATTCCCAAGGCGGACGCGACAGCTTTAACCGCGGAACAGAATTCGCCCTTGCGTTGACGGTGCCCTGCGCCGTGGCGCTGGTGGTCATGGCTGTTCCGCTGGTGCGGGTGCTGTACGAACGCGGCGCCTTTGGGGCGATGGATTCGCAATCGACCGCCGTTGCGCTGGCCATTTACGGCGCAGGTCTGCCCGCCTTCGTGCTGCACAAGGTTCTTCAACCGCTTTTCTATGCCCGCGAAGATTCAAAAAGCCCGTTTCGCTATGCTGTTTGGTCGATGGTCCTGAATGCAGCCTTTGCCGTCGGCCTGATGCCCGTGATGGGGTTTGCGGCCGCCGCCTTGGCCACATCGGTCGCGGGTTGGGTCATGGTTTGGCAATTGTGGCGCGGCAGCCGGACGATGGGCGATGAGGCGCGGCTGGATGATCGCAGCCGCCGCCGGTTGCCGCGTATTGTCGCTGCGGCCTTGATCATGGGGGTGGCGCTTTATCTGGGCGAATGGGTTCTTGGCGCGGCTTTGTCAGAGCAGTACTGGCGTTTCTTTGCGCTGGCGGGTTTGATTGCCTGGGGGGGATTGGCCTATTTCGTGTCGGGAACCGCAATTGGCGCCTTCAGCCTGTCTGAATTTCGCAATCTGCGGCGACGGCGCGGCTGACGATCGGGCGCCCCTGATCGCACCGCACAGGGAAGGTGCCATCGGTGCGGCCGCCTTTACCGCCCGCGCACAATAGAGACGACCTTGGCCCACCCTGCGGGATTGACCGCGAAGGACAACAAAAACCCCGCCGCAAATCCGGCGATATCTGCCACCCAGTCGGTCCCGCCGCCAAAGGCCAATCCAAAGACGATCTGCGCCGCCATCAAGAACCCGATCATTGAAAAAGCCCGCGCCTGATTGGCCCCGGTGACCTTTGCCCCGACCCACAGCACAAAGGTGAAGGCCCCGATCAAACCGTAGACGGGCGGATATCCCCCAAAAACAGCCAGTTTGACGAAGGGCACCAAAGCCGACACCACGGCCCCCGCCGCAGATGACACCAGCACCACCGCCAGAACGGCCCACCACTGAAAGGTCTCGCCCACGAATTTACCCAAGGCCAGCAAGATGACCCCCACGAAAAGCACATGGGTAAAACTGCCATGGATCAAGGGATAGCTGATCAGCCGCAGCCATTCTTGGGGCGGGATATAGCCTTCGGCCCATCCGGCCCGCAGCGCCTCGGGGAAAAAGGCCAGTTTCATCCACAGGGCCTGCCGCAGCCCCTCGCTGCCGGAAACATGCAAGGTCTCGGTCGCGCTTAGGTACAGTTCCAACGCCACCATCGGAAGGGCCAGAACCCAGATGATCCAAGGCACCGGGTTCAAAGGCGCGATCGCCTCACGCCGCTCTTCGTTGTCTTGCAAAGCTGCCTCCTGATTGACGCCCCATGCCATGAGCGATAAGCGACAAAGGCGCAGATATCCAGATGGAGCATAACGATGTCCGAGCCGGTCCAAACGCCTCTGACGGCCCAGAACGCCGCCTTCAAACCCCGGATTTTTTCGGGAATTCAACCTTCGGGCGGGCTGACCTTGGGCAATTACCTTGGCGCGCTGAAGCGCTTTGTCGAAAAGCAGGATGAAGGGATCGAAACGATCTACTGTCTGGTCGACATGCATGCCATCACCGTCTGGCAAGACCCGGCCAAACTGCGCCACGCCACGCGCGAGGGGGCTGCAGGCTTTATCGCAGCGGGAATTGATCCGGCGCGCTCGGTGCTGTTCAACCAGTCACAGGTCACGGCCCATGTCGAACTGGCGTGGATCTTCAACTGCGTTGCCCGGATGGGCTGGATGTCCCGCATGACCCAGTTCAAGGATAAGGCCGGCAAGAACAGCGAAAATGTGTCGCTTGGTCTGTTCGCCTATCCCGCCCTGATGGCGGCGGATATCTTGGCCTATCACGCCACGATGGTGCCGGTTGGCGAAGATCAAAAACAGCATCTGGAACTGACCCGCGACATCGCGATCAAGTTCAACAACGATTACGGCGTGAACTATTTTCCCGTGGTGGACCCGCTGATCGAAGGCGCGGCCACCCGCGTGATGTCGCTGCGCGACGGCACCAAGAAGATGTCAAAATCGGACCCATCCGATCAATCCCGCATCAACCTGACGGATGATGCCGATATGATTGCGTCCAAGATCCGCAAGGCGAAAACCGATTCAGAGCCGCTGCCAGACAGTGCCGACGGATTGAAAGATCGTCCCGAAGCGCGAAACCTGGTCAATATCTATGCCGCGCTGGCCAACCAAAGCGTGGAACAGGTGATGGCAGAGTATGCGGGGGCACAGTTTGGCACCTTCAAACCCGCGCTAGCCGATCTGGCCGTATCGAAACTGGGGCCCATCACGACGGAGATGAACCGCCTGATGAAGGATCCGGCCGAAATTGACCGGATTTTGGGCGAAGGGGCCGACCGCGCCGAGGCGATCGCCCGACCGATTGTTGACAAGGTCTATGACATCACGGGCATGATCCGCTCGCGCAGATAGGACATCGGCAGGCGGGTCAGGGTCGCCATCGGTTTGCTTGAAGTCGCCGATGGCAAGCAAAGGGCTTGCGGCCCGGCTGCGACGGTCTAACGTGAACCCATGCGGCGCCTTGTTCGATTTATGATGGTATGTATCTTCGGGTTGTCTTTCATTGGCGCCGGCCTGTCCTTTGTCTTTATTGCAACCGATCCTGCCCTAAATGCCGTGCGCGCGGCCACGATGGACGAGATTGTGGCCGCAACGGATCGTCTTTTGGCCGAAACCGCCACGCCGGAATTGCTTGCCAACAAGATTGAAGGTCGTTTGACCGAACGGCCCAGAAACTGGATCGCGCTGGATGCCCTGACAGAACTGGCCATCGACCGTGCGCTTGATTTGCCGCCCGATTTGGCGCTGCGCGTTTCCGCCGCCCGCGAGGAGGATTTCAGCCTGCTGTCGCAAGCCGCATCCTGTGCCATTTGCACCTATGATGCGGGACAATGCAGCCTGAGTCAGGTTTTTATCTGTCAGGCACCGGTGGCGTTGACGCCGGTGGGCGATGTCTTGGGGGTATCGCGCGCCGGGGCGGCCTATGCCCGCGGGGAAGCGATCGACCAAGTCGATCTGGCCCTGTCGGTTGTGGGGCTGGGCGCCACAGCGGCCGTTCTGGTTTCGGGCGGATCCTCTGGTGCCATAAAGGCGGGGGCGAGTACCCTGAAGGTGGCCCGCCAGATGGGGCGACTTTCGCCCGATCTTGTGGATATGGCCTATACGGCCGCCAAGACGGGCGTGAGTTGGGACCGTTTGGGGGATGTGCGGTCCCTCGCCGATCTGTCGGCCACCTTGCGGCCTCAGGCCTTAGGCCCTTTGACGCAAACCATCATCGATCTGGACCGGGTGCGCACCGCCACCGATACCACGACGGCGCTTCACCTTTTGCCGCTGGTGGGCAGTGCCAGCGACGCGCGCAAACTGGCCACCTTGGCCGAGGCTTTGGGCCCAAAGGTGGTCGCGCGGGCCGAAATCTTGGGCAAGGTGCGGATTTTGCGAACAACCGTTCGGCTGACCGCTTTGGGATGGTCCGTCATGCTTTCTTTGGCGGGGCTGGCGCTGTCGCTGGTCGGTCTGGCCAGCGCGATGGGCAAAAGCCTGGCCCTGCGGCACCTGTCGCGCGCCGCATGAGCGTTCGTTTTCCTGTCACGGAATCGATTCATAAGAGAGGTATCTTTTGAGAGTGGCATCGTTGCCGCATCTGTCCCCGCTTTCGGCCCGTGTGTTGGGCCAAGCCCCCGGCCCTTCCCCTGGTCCGGGGGCATTTCTTTGGTTGGCGCCAAAAGTCAGGGCGGGTTGTGCCAAATTCTGCCAAATGTGAAGCAAACATGTCGCCTCTGGGCCTTTGCAACCCCCTGCAATCCGCCTAAGAATTAAGCAACAACAAAGAGGCATTCCATGGCATCGGGCACGAACATTCGCACCTTCTTTGAAGGTCGCTGGCACGAGGGCAACATTGCGGTCATGCGCGCGGCGGATCACGGGTCTTGGCTGGGCTCCACCGTCTTTGACGGCGCCCGCAGCTTTGACGGCATGGCCCCCGATCTGGCGCTGCATTGTGCGCGCGTGAACCGTTCGGCCGAGGCGATGCTGTTGACGCCCACGATGGCCGCGCAGGAAATCGAAGGGATAGCGCGGGACGGATTGAAGTATTATCGTGCAGATCAGGCAACCTATATCCGCCCCATGTATTGGGGACAGGAAGACGATGGTTATGGCCTTGGACCGCACAAGGATTTCACGGGCTTTGCCCTGTGTATCGAAGAAATCCCGATGTCGGCTGCCGAAAATTCCGTGTCTTTGACAACCACAAGCTTTCGTCGCCCTGTGCTTGCCGACAACGTGACCAATGCCAAGGCGGGGTGCCTGTACCCGAACAATTATCGCATGATCGCCGAGGCGCGGAAGAAGGGATTCAACAACGCCCTTGTCGCTGACAGCCATGGCAATGTTGCCGAAAGTGCAACGGCCAACGTGTTCATCGTGCGCGACGGGGTTGTCTTTACCCCCATTCCAAACGGGACATTTCTGGCCGGCATCACCCGATCGCGCCATATTCAGAACCTGCGCGCTGATGGGGTTGAGGTGGTTGAAAAGGTCATCACCTTTGACGAAGTGCACGCTGCGGACGAAGTTTTCCTGACCGGAAACTTCAACAAGGTCACGCGCGTGACCCGTTTTGACGAGACGGCCTTCTCGTCCCATGCCATGGCCTCGCGCGCCCGTGGTTTGTATTGGGATTGGGCGGCGTCGCTCCGCTAAAGCTTGCGCAATGGTGCCGCATGACCGATAACTGCCCGGAAGGGGAGATATGATGCGCAAGTTTCTTGTTGTGCTTGACGATACCCGCGAATGCCTGAATGCCATGCGTTTTGCCGCCTTGCGGGCCGCGCATACCGGGGGGGGTGTTCAGATCCTGTCGATCATCCCGCCCGAGGAATACCAGCATTGGATGGGCGTTAAAGACCTGATGCGCGCCGAGGCGCGCGAGCGCATCGAAGCCCATTTTGAGGTGTTTGCGAAGTGGATGCGAGACAAGGTCGGGGTCAATCCGGAATTGATCATTCGCGAAGGCGATCCGGTTACCGAAATCTTGACGCAGGTCCGCGAAGATCCGGAGGTTGGGGTTTTGGTTTTGGGTGCGGGCACGGACAAATCAGGTCCGGGGCCACTTGTAACGCAACTGACCAAATCATCGGGCACACTTCCCGTGCCAATGACCATCGTTCCGGGAGACATGAGCAAGGAACGGCTGGAAAGCATCACGTGATCCCATCGCATAGCGCCCTTGCACAATGTCGCCTTCGCACTGGCAGCATAGTCCTGTTACAAAACGGCGGGGGGAATGAACGGAGATCAAAGATGAACCGCATTCCATACGACACCATGTTGCCGCTTCTGCCCGAAACACCGGGCAGCTATTTTGTTAGCCTGCCCATCACATGCCACGGAAAACCCGAGGAACCCCGTGCAGCGCTTGAGGTGATGTATGCCTATTATGATGAGCCGTCCTGTCATTAGCGGCTGCCAAGGGGCGGCGTCGGGGTATCGATGTTTAGAACCATTCCAATCTTGACTTTGCCAGCGGGCAGGCGCATATCCGACTGGAATAGTCGGAGATAGCTTATGTTCATCCAGACCGAATCTACGCCGAACCCGGCGACCCTTAAATTTTTGCCCGGACAGGCCGTTCTTGACGTGGGGGCTGCCGACTTTCCAAGCGCCACCGCGGCTGAAAAATCGCCCCTTGCCAAGCGCATCTTTACCGTGACCGGCGTGACCGCCGTGTTCTTTGGCACCGATTTCGTGACGGTGACCAAAGGGGACGATGTGGAATGGCAGCACATAAAGCCCGCGATTCTGGGCGCGATCATGGAGCATTACCAATCCGGCGCCCCGGTGATGGAAGGCGAAGGTCAGGCAGCCCATGCCGCGCATGACGGGCCAGACGGCGATGTTGTGCGCCAGATCAAGGAACTTCTGGACACGCGCGTGCGCCCCGCCGTCGCCCAAGATGGCGGCGATATCACCTTTCACGGCTTTGACCGCGGCGTTGTTTACCTGCACATGAAGGGGGCCTGCGCTGGTTGCCCTTCCAGCACGCTGACGCTGAAGATGGGCATCGAAAATCTTCTTCGGCACTATATCCCCGAAGTGCTTGAGGTGCGCCCTGTCGCGGCCTGATATCGTTTTGGCGATTGACACATCGGCGGCGCATTGCGCCGCCGCTTTGCTGTTTGGCACCCACGAACCGGGGCGGAAAGAGACCCTAAGGATCGTTTCGCGCAGCGAGGACATGGCCAAGGGACAGGCCGAACGCCTGCCGGGGTTGGTAGACGCGGTGTTGCGCGACGGACAGGTGAACCTGGCAGACATCACCTTGTTGGCCGTGGGTGTCGGACCCGGAAATTTTACGGGGATCCGCATCGCAGTGGCCTATATGCGCGGATTGGCTTTGGGCCTTGGGGTGCCCGCAAAAGGCGTGACAACCTTTGAGGCGGTGGCGATGCATTCTGGCGCAAAGCCCTTTCCTTATTGGGTGGTGATGGATGCGCCACGGGCCGAGATCTATGCCCAAAGGTTTCCGCAGGGCAAGGCCTGCATCCTGACATCTTCGGTGCAGGAAAGTCTGGATGCCCCGGTGTTGCACCGCAATGAACTTGGTCCGGATGCCTTGGTCCGCGCAATCGCCGAGCACGCCTATCACACCCCGACCGACGCGCGCTCGCGACCGGCACCGTTTTACCTGCGTGCCGCCGATGCTGCCCCATCCTCTGACCCGCCGCCCGTGATCTTGTCATGACACCGGGCGCGATGGCGCAGATCCATGCCGCCGCCTTCACCATGCCGCGCCCTTGGTCTGAACAGGAAATTGCGGCTGCAATCGACGATCCTTGGGGCATTGTCGTGGCCGAATCATCGGGTTTTCTTCTGGGCCGGGTCGTGGCGGGCGAGGGCGAGATTTTGACCCTTGCGGTCGATCCTTTGGCTCAGCGGCAAGGGACCGGCCAGCGGTTGGTCAGCGCTTTTATGGCGCAGGCCCGCGCCAAGGGGGCCGAATCAGTCTTTCTGGAAGTGGCCGCGTCAAATGTGGCTGCGCGGGCGCTTTATGAAAAATGTGGGTTTTTGCAGCGCGGCCGCAGAAAAAACTACTACCGCGACGCGGAGGGTCGGGGTGTAGATGCTCTGGTCTTGGTTTGGGGAAAGTAGATACCAATCAATAACCAATTTCTGACTTTTTGATCAAATACTGATCTTGTGATCAAAGCAATGCATCCACTGTCAGATTCCTGTTGACCCTTCTTGAAACCTGCGACCTAAATCACCCACGACCCCATGGCGCGCGGCCGATTTTCGCGCCAATAACGGGGCATATTGAACAATAACCGGGAGAAAACCATGACCCTGATGAAACACCTGCTGGGTGCCTCTGCGCTGTTGGCTGTGACCGCTGGCGCGGCTTTGGCAGAACCTGCGATCATTTTCGATCTTGGCGGCAAGTTCGACAAGTCCTTCAACGAAGCGGCCTTCAACGGCGCGCAGCGTTGGGCCACCGAAACCGGCGGCACCTTCAAGGAACTGGAAATGCAATCCGAAGCGCAGCGCGAGCAGGCCCTTCGCCAGTTGGCCGAAGGCGGCGCCAACCCGATCGTCATGACCGGCTTTGCTTTTGGCGATTCCTTGAACATCGTCGCGGCTGATTTCCCTGACACCAAATTCGCGATCATCGACATGGTTGTTGATCAGCCGAACGTGAAATCGGTTGTCTTCAACGAGCATGAAGGCTCCTACCTCGTCGGCATGATGGCCGGTCTCGCCTCCAAGTCGGGAACCGTCGGCTTCATCGGCGGCATGGACATTCCGCTGATCCGCAAATTTGGTTGCGGCTATGCCCAAGGCGTCATGGCGGCCAACCCGGCGGCCAAGGTTGTCTTGAACATGACCGGCACGACCCCTTCCGCTTGGAATGACCCCGTCAAGGGCGCCGAGTTGACCAAGGCCCAAATCGCCCAAGGCGCAGACGTGATCTATGCGGCCGCTGGCGGCACGGGCATTGGCGTTCTGCAAACGGCTGCGGACGAAAAGATCCTGTCGATCGGCGTGGACAGCAACCAGAACTACATGCACCCCGGTCAGGTTCTGACCTCGATGATGAAGCGTGTCGACAACGCGGTGTACGAAGCCTTCAAAGAGGGTGACGCCCTGACTGCTGGCATCAATGTCATGGGTCTGGCCAATGACGGCGTCGGCTATGCGATGGATGAAAACAACGCTTCCTTGGTGACCCCTGAAATGCAGGCTGCCGTTGACGCCGCTGCGGCGAAGATCAAGTCGGGCGAATTGGTGGTTCATGACTACATGTCTGACAACACCTGCCCTGCGGCAACGTTCTAATCTGACCTGATACAGCGGGCCGCCCAAATCGGGCGGCCCCTTTTTCTTTGCCCTCGCGGGGGGGGCCATACATTCCAGGCAATCTGAACCTTTGGGCCTTTGGCGCCGCGCCAAGGCAACGGAATGTGCTTCCCAAGTCCTGTATTGCCAAAGGCGCAGCATGGGGCCAACACTGACTGCAGAGCCGGTAAACGGCCATGACGACCATCAGGGAACCGAGGGGGCCAGCCGTGCCAAACGCCATACCAGCGATTGAGTTGAAGGGTATTTCGAAATCCTTCGGACCGGTGCAAGCGAACCGAGACATCAATATTTCAGTGCCCAAAGGCACAATTCACGGGATCATTGGCGAAAATGGGGCTGGCAAGTCGACGTTGATGTCGATCCTTTACGGGTTCTACAAGGCGGATGCGGGCGAAATCCTGATCAATGGCACCCTGACCGCCATTCCCGACAGCCAAAGCGCCATTCGCGCGGGCATCGGCATGGTGTTTCAGCATTTCAAACTGGTGCAGAACTTCACGGTTCTTGAAAATGTCATTCTGGGCGTCGAAGACGGCCCTTTGCTGAAATCCTCGCTGTCCAAGGCGCGGCGGGTTTTGGCAGATCTTAGCCGAGAATATGAACTGGACGTGAACCCCGATGCCCTGATCGAAGATCTTTCGGTCGGACATCAGCAGCGGGTTGAAATTCTAAAGGCCCTGTACCGACAGGCCGATATCTTGATTTTGGACGAACCCACGGGCGTATTGACCCCCGACGAAGCGGACCATTTGTTTCGGATTCTGAAGGGCCTGAAAGACCAGGGCAAAACCATCATCCTGATCACCCACAAACTGCGCGAGATCATGGAAGCGACCGACAATGTCAGCGTGATGCGGCGCGGCACGATGGTGGGCAATGTCAAAACGGCCGAAACCAGCCCCGAACAATTGGCCGAATTGATGGTGGGCCGAAAAGTTCTGCTAGAGGTCGAAAAGGGCACGGCCACTCCGGGCGAGATCGTCTTGAAGGTTGAAAACCTGCGTGTTCGTGACGAAGCCGGCGTCGAGCGGCTGAAGGGAATATCATTTGAGCTTCGCAAAGGCGAGATTCTGGGGATTGCCGGCGTGGCGGGCAATGGCCAATCAGAACTTTTGGCGGCTTTGGGCGGAATTCATGCCGCAAGCGGCCGCGTCACCTTCAAAGGGGGCGATCTGCCACTGACGGGGGCCGGCGCAAATGGGCGGGCCCGGCGCGATGCCGGCATTGGCCATATTCCCGAAGACCGTCAATCCTTGGGCCTGATCATGGACTTTACTGCCTGGGAGAACATGGCCTTCGGCTATCACACCTTGCCGAAGTACCAAAAAAACCTGTTTGAAATGGACAACAACGCCATCCGTCAGGACACCGAAGCCAAAATGGCGATGTACGATGTGCGCCCGCCGATCCCGACACTGGCCGCCAAGAATTTCTCGGGCGGGAACCAACAAAAGATCGTGGTCGCCCGCGAGATCGAAAGCGACCCCGAGGTTTTGCTGGTGGGTCAGCCGACACGCGGGGTTGATATCGGGGCCATCGAATTCATTCACAAGGAAATCATCGCCCTGCGCGATGCCGGAAAGGCAATCTTGCTTGTCTCGGTCGAACTGGACGAAATCCTTAGTCTGTCTGACAGGATTGCCGTGATGTTCGATGGGCAGATCATGGGCTTCAAGGACCCTGAAAATACCAATGAACGTGAATTGGGTCTGTTGATGGCCGGTGTTTCGGGGGGGGCCGCAAAATGACAAAACTTCCAACTTGGGCCGATGTCGTTTTGGTACCCGTGATCAGCCTGCTGTTGGCGGCGTTCTTTGCCGCGATTGTCTTGCTGGCCATCGGGCAGTCGCCAACGCAGGCCCTGACGGTGATGGTCAACGGGGCGCTGGGATCAGCCTATGGCTGGGGTTACACGCTTTATTATGCCACTTCTTTCGTCTTCACCGGGCTTGCCGTGATCATCGCCTTTCATGGCGGGCTGTTCAACATCGGCGGAGAGGGCCAGGCCATGCTGGGCGGCCTTGGGGTGGCTTTGGTTTGTCTGTATCTGCCCATGCCGCATTGGTCGCTGACGCTTTTGCTGGCAATGGGGGCCGCCATGATCTTTGGCGGGGCTTGGGCTGCGGTGCCCGCCTATCTGCAGGCCAAGCGCGGCAGCCATATCGTCATCACCACGATCATGTTCAATTATATCGCCGCCGCCTTGATGATCTACATTTTGGTCAATATCCTGCGCCCGGATGGCAGCATGGACCCGGCTTCAGCCCGGTTTTCCGATGCGGTGGGCCTGCCAAAGTTTCACGACATTCCGATCTTGCAGGATCTTTTTCTGAAGTATGACGCCGAGGGTGCGCTGAAACTTGGCAAGGACGGCCTGCCGAGCTATCAAAGAGTGCCCGCAAACGTCACCTTCTTCATCGCGTTGGCGGCCTGCGTCGGGGTCTGGCGGCTGCTGTGGCATACCAAACTCGGCTATGAAATTCGCGCCTTTGGAAAGCAAGAGAAGGCCGCGAACTATGCCGGCATTTCCAGTTTCAAGATCATCATGGTGGCGATGATCCTGTCCGGCGCTTTCTCGGGGCTGATGGCGATCAACAATGTGATGGGTCAGGCCGAACGGCTGCTGCAAAACAGCGCTGAAGGGGCGGGGTTCATCGGAATTGCCGTGGCCTTGATGGGGCGGAACCATCCTTTGGGCGTGCTTTTGGCGGCCATCTTGTTTGGGTTCCTGTATCAGGGCGGGGCGTCCTTGGGGCTAGAGACGACGATACCGATCGAACTGCGCACGGTCCTGCAAGGGCTGGTCATCCTGTTTACCGGCGCGTTGGACATCATGGTGCGCATGATGCTGGGCTGGTTCTTTTCGCCCCGACATGCCCAAGCGAAAGGAGCTGCATGATGGATTACGCAACGCTTTTGCAGATTTTGGACAGCACCATCCGCCTTGGCATCCCGCTTTTGCTGGCCTGTCTTGCGGGGCTGTATTCCGAACGCGCCGGGATTTTTGACATCGGACTTGAAGGCAAAATGCTGATGGCTGCGATGTCCTCGGCGACGGTGGCGGCGCTGACAGGATCTGTCTGGATCGGACTGGCTGCAGGCATCGCAGGCTCGATGCTTTTTGCCTTGGTGCACGGCCTTGCCTCGATCACCTTTCGGGGGAACCAGCTTATTTCCGGCGTCGCGCTGAACTTTGTCGCCTCTGGTATCACGGTTCTGATCGCGCAAAGCATCTTTGCCCAAGGCGGGCGCACCGCCCCCTTGGAAGGCGGCGCGCGGTTTCTGCCCATCGATCTGCCCTTTGCCGAAGCGTTGCAAGGCGTGCCCATCTTGGGGCCGCTTTACTATGAAGTGATTTCAGGCCATTCGATATTGGTCTATGTCGGGCTGCTTTTGGTGCCGCTGACCTGGTTTGTGCTGTACCGAACGCGCTATGGATTGCGGCTGCGCGCGGTGGGCGAAAACCCCGCCTCGGTTGATACGGCCGGGGTATCGGTGCGCAACCTTCGCTATTCGGCCGTCATGATCACCGGCGTTTTGTGCGGGCTTGCGGGGGCCTACATGGCCTGCGGGCTGCAGGCTGGCTTTGGCCGCGAAATGACGGCCGGGCGCGGCTATATCGCTTTGGCTGCGTTGATTTTTGCCAAATGGCGGCCATGGCAGGCCTTGGGGGCCACAATGCTGTTTGGCTTTTTTCAAGCGCTGGCCCTGCGCCCCGATGTGGTCGAGGCTGTCGTGCGCGTCAAGGTGCCGGTGCCCGCGCTGGACGCACTGCCGTATATCCTGACCGTTGTGGTTTTGGCAGGGCTTGTCGGCAAGGCCATCCCGCCCCGCGCCGGGGGCGAGCCCTATGTGAAGGAGCGTTAGCATGCAGGCAGCACTTGACCTTATCCGCGAAAAGGCAGGCGACGCCCCCATCGCCGTGGGGCTGATTTTGGGATCAGGGCTGGGCCATTTGGCCGGTGCCGTGAAGGGCGTTTCAATCCCCTACGTCGATCTTCCCGGATTTCCGCATGTCGGCGTGTCTGGACACACGCCAATGCTGGTGATTGGCGATCTTGAAGGCCAACGCGTGGCCGTTCTGGGCGCGCGCGAGCATTACTATGAAAACGGTAACCCCAGTGCGATGCGCCTGCCCATCGGCGTGCTAAAGGCCTTGGGCGCACATTCGCTGATCGCCACAAACGCCGCCGGATCGATGCGCGCAGATATCCCGGCGGGCGATTTGATGCTGCTGTCCGATCATATCAATTTTTCGGGCCTGAACCCCTTGATCGGCGAGAAAACCGATGCGCGCTTTGTGCCCATGACAACGGCGCATGACCCCGACATTCGGGCGGGGCTGAAACGCGCCGCCGAGGATGAGGGCATGGCCCTCGCCGAAGGGATCTATGCGTGGTATTCGGGGCCGTCGTTTGAAACGCCTGCCGAAATCCGGGCGATCCGGATTCTGGGCGGTGATGCGGTTGGCATGTCAACCGTTCCAGAGGTGATCCTCGCACGGTTTTTCGGGCTGAAAGTGGCCGCGATTTCCACCATCACCAATATGGCGGCCGGCATGTCCAGTGAAAACATCAGCCACGAACATACAAAGGCGATGGCGCCTTTGGGCGCGGCAAAGCTGGAAAAAATCCTGCGTCGGTATCTTCGCGATTTGGGCTGAGATTGCGACCCCAAGGACACGGTTTTCAACTTTTTGGGGCGTGATGAGTCCAGTTCGGATCAAGGTTTGACATCGCATTCAAGGGGGCGCATGTCTGATACTTGAGGCCCTTTTCCCAAGTATTTCAATCATGCTTCAACTGTACCTCCCGATTGCCGAGGTTTCGGTGAATGCCTTGCTCATCCTTGGATTGGGCGGGATTGTCGGGTTTTTGTCTGGCATGTTCGGTGTCGGCGGCGGTTTTCTGATTACCCCCCTTTTGCTGTTCATTGGCGTGCCGCCCGGGGTGGCCGTTGCAACCGGGGCAAATCAGGTCGTCGCTTCGTCCATTTCTGGCGTCTTGGCGCAGCTTAAGCGCAAGGCGGTTGATTTTCCGATGGGCTTTGTGCTGCTCGCGGGGGGGATGTTGGGGTCTTGGGCGGGGGTGAAGGTTTTTTCCTACATGACGGCGCTGGGACAGGTCGATCTGTTCGTTCAACTCTCTTATGTGCTGTTTCTGGGGCTGATCGGCGGGCTGATGTTCATCGAAAGCTTGCGCAGCCTGCTTCGGGCACGATCTGCGGGTCAGGCGCCGATCCGGCGCTCGCATGTCCATACGTGGATCCATGGGCTGCCCTTCAAGATGCGGTTCCGGGCTTCGGGACTTTATATCTCAATCCTGCCGCCCTTGCTGGTGGGGGCGCTGGTTGGCCTTTTGGCCGGTATCATGGGGGTGGGCGGCGGTTTCATTTTGGTTCCCGCCATGATCTACGTTCTGGGAATGCCAACCAAGGTCGTGATCGGAACATCGCTGTTTCAGATCATCTTTGTGACCGGTTTCACCACCATTGTGCATGCGGTCAACAACCATACCGTTGATATGATGTTGGCCCTGTTGTTGATTGTTGGCGGCGTTATCGGGGCACAGATTGGCACCGTTGTCGGAACAAAGCTGAAGGCTGAACAGTTGCGAATCCTGCTGGCGGCCCTTGTGCTGTCCGTGGCCATCAAGATTGCCTTCGATTTGTTGTTGCAGCCGGACGAGTTGTACTCGCTTGCCGCAGGGGTGCTGCCATGAGGTGGCTGGCCCTGCTGTTGGCGCTGGCCGGTCCCGCGATGGGCGAAGAAACCATCGTGACCGGTCTGTCGCAAAGCCGCGTTGCGATCACCGCAAATTATGACGGATCCGAGATCTTGATCTATGGCGCGGTCAAGCGCGACGCGCCCCCGCCCAGCGCCGACCCGATCGAGGTGATCATCACGGTCGAAGGGCCATCGTCCCCCGTCACCATTCGGCGCAAGGAATGGGTGGCCGGGCTTTGGATCAACCGAAGTTCCGTTTCGGTCGATGCCGCGCCCAGCTTTTATGCTGTCGCGACCAGCGGACCAATTGCAAATATCCTGTCCCAAACCGAAGATTTGCGGTTCAAGATCACCATTCCCCACACCATCCGTTCGGTCGGCAGCACAAAGGACGCGGCGGATGCTGAAGATTTTGTAACGGCATTGCAGCGGTTGCACGAACGCGATGGTCGCTATCGGCTGGACGAGGGGTCGGTGCAACTGACCGATCAAACCTTGTTTCGAACCGATGTGCTGTTGCCCGCAAACCTGACCGAAGGAGATTACCGCGTCCGGCTGTTCTTGTTGCGCGATGGCCGCGTGGTCGACAGTCAGGAACGGGTGATCGGCGTGCGCAAGGCGGGGGTTGAGCGGTTCTTGTACAATCTCGCCCATGAACAATCTTTGCTTTACGGCGTGATCTCATTGCTGATGGCCGTCGTCGCGGGCTGGGCCGCCTCGGCCGGGGCGCGGTTCATTCGGCGCTAGAGCGTGCCGAGGCGCCCGCTTGGGCCCAAATCGCGGGCGAGGCGCGCCACAGCGTGACGGCCCGCGCAACCAACAAGATCATCAAGGCCGCCCAAAGCCCGTGATTGCCAAAGTTGGGAACCAGAAGGACAAGCGCCAAGGCATAAATCGCCACGGAAAGGGCCATGGCCCGCAGCATGTGCCGCGTCAAAAGCGCGCCGATAAAAATGCCGTCATAGATCCAACTGGCCACGCCGATCAACGGGGCGGCCACCAGCCAAGGCACGTAAATCCGCGCTTGGGCCCGAACGTCGGGGGCGGTGGTCAAAAGGTCGATGATCGGGCCATGGGCAAGCAAGAAGGCCAAGGCCATCACGCCCGCGCCGACAAAGCCCCATTGAAAAGACAGCAGACAGGCCCGGCGCACCTCGGCCACGGCCCGCGCGCCCATGGCTTGGCCGACCAATGTTTCGGCTGCAAAGGCGATGCCATCAAGGGCAAAGGCCGTGATTTCCAGAAACTGCAGCAAAACGTGGTTGGCGGCCAGCGTGGCCGTCCCAAAACGCGCACCCAAAAACACAAAGGTCGTGAAAGACAATTGCAAGATCACCGACCGGGCCATGATATCCCGGCTGGCCCGGAAGGTCTGGCGCAGGGCGGCAGGATTTGGAACGCGCGCCCAAGCGGCCTTCAGGATGGGACCAAAGGCCTGACGCGCCAGGAACAACCCCAAGCCAAGCCCTGTCCATTCCGCGATCAGGGTGGCGCTGGCGACACCGCCAATCCCCCACCCCAGCCCCATGACAAACCACAGGTCCAGCCCGATGTTCAGCCCGTTTTGCCAGACTTGAAGGAAAAGAACGGCCCGGGTGCGCTCCAGCGCGATCAACCAGCCGGTCAGGGCGTAAAGGGCAATGGTCGCCGGTGCCCCCCAGATCCGGATGGCAAGGTAGGTCCGGGCAAATCCTTCAACCTCGCTTGTGGCTGGCGCAATCTGAAAGGCTGCCCAGATCAGAGGCACGTGCAAGACAACAAGCCCAAGGCCCGCGACAAGACCAACGATCAGCGCCCGCAGCAAGGTGGCCGAGACCTCGGCCTCGTCTCCGGCCCCCTTGGCCTGCGCCGCAAGGCCAGAGGTCGACATGCGCAAAAAGCCAAAGGCCCAATACAAGGTGGCAAGGATCACCGCCCCAAGACCCACCGCGCCCAAAGGGGCGGCTTGCCCCAACTGCCCGATCACGGCCGTATCCACCGCGCCCAAAAGCGGCACCGTGGCGTTTGAAATGATGATGGGCCCGGCGACTTTCAGCACGCGGGCATGGGTGATCTGGGTCATGGGGGGGGCTGCCCGGCGGCGGGCGGGATCAAAAGGTGGACCAGCCCCAAGGCATAAGGCCGTGCCACATTGTCTTGCCAGGCTTCGACCTGAACAGAGGCGAAGCGGCGACCAGAGCGCATGATCCTGGCACGGGCATAGGCATCACGCGGCAGGCCCGCGCGCAGATAATCCACTGTAAAGTTGATCGTTTTCGGCAGGGTCGGCAAGCTGCCCGGTTCCAACGATCCCAGATCGACCTGACCCGCTTCGATCTCTTCCCACAAGCTTGCCCAAGACAGACAGATGATCGCCGTCACCTCCAGAAATGCCGCGGTGACGCCGCCATGCAACGCCGGGATCATCGGGTTGCCGATGTTGGAAGGGGCAAAGGGCAGAACCGCCGTCAACTCATCGCCGCGCCGGTCAAATTCGATGCCCAGAAACCCGATATAAGGGATGCCGGACGTCAGCCAGGCCAGCGCCCCATCGCGCCGGGATTTGACGATATGCACGGGATCGGGCAACGCGCGTTTCACCGAGCCCATTCCTTTGATCGTTCGATGCTGAACGACCCCGTGCCCGTGGCGACCGGCACGCTTTCATCCTCATCCGTGGCCGTGACCCGCACAAAGGCCACCGTCCGCGTGACATGATAGCAGATGGCCCGGGCCGTGATGGTTTGGCCCGGCGTTGCCGCCCGCATGTAATCGATCCGAAGATCCAACGTCGCGGTGGAGGTTGGGGCCGCCGGATGACACATCACCGCGGCCCCGCTGGCCGTATCCATCAGGGCCGAAACCGCACCGCCATGCACCACACGGCTGACCGGATCACCGATCAAACGGTCTGAATACGGCATCCGGATGGTGGCAGATCCGTCTCCCAGATCTGTCAAATCCATGCCCAGCGCATGGGCATGCGGGATGGCTTCGATGAACTGGCGGGCAAGGGCGATGATATCGGTCATGGTGCAGCCCTTATTCCGGTCAGCGGCCCTTCGCGCAAGAGGCCGCGCCTAATTCTTGCGCAAATGCGGCTTTGGGGATTAGTCTGTACCGGGAAAGAGGCCCCCATGTCAGACATGCGATTAACCTTCAAGGAAATGTGCGCTCGGTTCGACGTCACGCCGCGAACCTTGAGGTATTACGAATACATCGAACTGTTGTCCCCTGAAAAAGAGGGACGCTCTCGCTTTTATGGCACGCGCGAGGTGGCGCGGATGACGCTGATCCTAAGAGGGCGCCGCTTTGGCTTTTCTTTGGAAGAGATCCGTCAATGGCTGCTGATCTATCGCCAAAAGGGCACAAAACCACAGATGGAAGCGTTGTTGCAGTTGGCAGATCGGCAATTGGTCGCGCTTGAACAGCAACAGGCAGAACTGCAAACCAGTATCGCCGATCTTCGGGCCCTGCGAAACACCGCAGCGGACGAGATGAAGAAGCTGAACGAAGGCTAAGCTGACGGTCAGGTATGCCCGGCAGGGTGGGCATTGCGCCCCCGCCCAAACCGGGCGCGCAGGCGCCGGCCCTTGCCCGAACAGGCGCGGCGCCCTGAAAGCACGCACGTTTCCCCGCTCGCCGTGGGCTTTTGCCCGCCCCGCCGCCTTTGGCAGGGTGACATAATGTCATGAAAGTCTCTGACGTGACGTTACATTTACGTTAACGTCACCCTATCTCGTATGATGGGTCAAAGGGCCCGAAGGGGTGGCTGTTCCATCTTCAAAGTCGATTGCATCATGACACAAACCGCCGAGACCTTTTCCATTCGCCAGATGTGCGACGCCTTTGATGTGACGGCGCGCACCTTGCGATTTTACGAATCCAAAGAGCTTCTGTTTCCGATCCGCGAAGGGACAAGCCGCCATTTCACCAAACAAGACCGTGCGCGCCTGACGCTTATTCTGCGCGGCAAACGTTTTGGCTTTTCCCTCGAGGACATTCGCCAGTTGCTGGAAATGTACAACCGCGACGGATCAAACGAGGCGCAGTTGACGCGCACCTATCTGATTGCCCAAGACCGCCTGTCCCAGATGCAGGCCCAAAGAGCCGAGTTGGACGAAGCGATTGCCGATTTGAAAACCCAATTGGTTGAAGGCGAAAAAAGGCTGGCCCAATTTGCCAGATCCGCCCGCACCGCCGCCGAATAAAGGATTGCCCCATGACCCGTTACACTGCGCCGCTGAAAGACATGCAGTTTCTGCTGCATGACGTGCTGTCCGTCGGCTCCAGCGACATCCCCGGCTACGCAGATCTGGACGAAGCCTTCACCGGCGCCGTGCTGGAGGAAGCGGGCAAACTGGCGCATGACGTGCTGGAACCCTTGAACGGTCCGGGCGATCGATCAGGCTGCGTGTTGGAAAACGGCGTGGTTCGAACCCCGGCCGGTTTCAAAGCCGCCTTTGACCAACTGCGCGCCGGCGGCTGGACCGCGCTGGACTGCGACCCCGACTATGGCGGCCAGGGTCTGCCTTATCTGATGGGCACCGCCGTGGGCGAGATTTTGGTCAGCGCGAATATGGCGCTGAACATGTATCAGGGCCTGACACACGGGGCCTATTCCGCCATCCACACCCATGGCACGCCCGACCAAAAGGCGATGTATTTACCCAAGATGGTGACCTGCGCATGGACAGGAACGATGAACCTGACCGAACCGCATTGCGGCACCGATCTGGGGCTGATGCGCACCCGGGCAGAGCCGCAGGCAGACGGCAGTTACAAGATCACCGGAACCAAGATTTTCATCTCGGCCGGGGAACACGACATGGCGGACAACATCATCCATCTGGTGCTTGCCAAGGCCCCGGGCGGGGGCGAGGGGACCAAGGGGATTTCCCTGTTCATCGTCCCAAAGTTTCTGGTCCATGCCGATGGCAGCCTTGGGGCACGCAACGCGGTCGCGGTCGGCAAGATCGAAACCAAGATGGGCATCCACGCAAACGCCACTTGCGTGATGAATTTTGATGGGGCGACGGGCTGGCTTTTGGGCGATCTTCACAAGGGCATGCGCGCGATGTTCACGATGATGAACGAGGCGCGTCTGGGCGTTGGACTGCAAGGATACGCCGTGGCAGAAGCGGCCTATCAAAACGCCTTGTCATATGCCCGTGACCGCCTGCAGGGCCGCGACGTGACGGGCGCGAAAAACCCCTCTGGCCCAGCCGATCCGCTGATCGTGCATCCCGATATCCGCCGCAATCTGATGGATCAGAAATCCTTTGTCGAAGGGGCCCGGGCTCTGACCTTCTGGGCGGCCAGCATGATCGACAGAACCCACCGTCTGGGCGATGGTGACGCCGATGGGCTGGTGTCGCTGATGATCCCCGTGATCAAGGGATTTCAGACAGACAAGGGATTTGAGATGGCTGTGCAGGCCCAGCAGATCTGGGGCGGTCACGGATATATCGAAGACAATGGCGTCAGCCAGTTCGTGCGCGATGCGCGGATCGCGCAGATCTACGAAGGGGCAAACGGTGTGCAAGCGCTGGACCTTGTTGGCCGCAAACTGGCGCAGGACGGCGGCAAGCATGTGATGGCCTTCTTCGATATGGTCAAGGCCGAGATCAAGTCCCATGACGGTGCAGCGCGCATGGCCCCTTTTACCGAACCGCTGAAAGGGGCATCTAAGCAGCTTCAGGCAGCGGTGATGTATTTCATGAATACCGGCCTGAAAAACCCAAATGCCGCCCTCGCCGGGTCTTATGATTTCATGCATCTGATGGGCCATGTTTGTCTGGGGCTGATGTGGACGCGTATGGCCAGCGCCGCCTATCAGGCCTTGGATCAAGGCCGCGGCGATGCCGTTTTCTTGCAATCCAAGATTGCGACCGGCCACTACTATATGTCACGGCAGCTTCCCGCCTGTGCGATGCACTTGGCAAGGATCGAAAGTGGATCTGAACCAGTTATGGCACTTGCGGCCGAGGCATTCTAAACTGCCCCGGCGCGCCTTACCCCTGTCGCCGCTTCTGCTGGAGAGACCAATGCCGAAACGTTTTCGCCTGACCCGCCGGTTTCCCGTGGCAATGACCGAAGACGGATACCGCCGGCTCAAGCGCTTCTCGGCCGAGGCGGGGCTGGACGAAGGCGAGGCGCTGTCATTTCTGTTCGAACATTTCGACAGTGTGATGGACAAAGACACCCTGACCCACAGGCTCAGGCTGTTCAATTCGGAACTGGACGGACGAAAGGGCTAGCCAGCCCCGGGACCTGTCCAACACGATCTTGCGGGGGTCCTGCGGCGCAAAGCCCTTGGAAACACCCCGCAGGCAATTCGGATCGGAGGATGCGATGACTGCAAAGCTTTATTGTTTTGGCGAAAGCGGGAACGCATACAAATGTGCGTTGGCCCTGACCCTGACAAAGATGGAATGGGAACCGATCTTTGTTGATTTCTTCAACGGAGAGGCGCGCAGCCCCGCCTTCCGCGACATCAACGAAATGGGCGAAGTTCCGGTGTTGATCGATGGCGATACCACCTTGACCCAATCAGGCGTCATCTTGGATTACATCAGTTCCAAAACCGGAAAACTGGGCGGAAAATCCGCGGCCGAGCGGCGCGAAGTTTTGCGCTGGCTGTTTTGGGACAATCACAAACTGTCCACGCAGATCGGCACGGCCCGCTATTTGATGAATTTTGTACCCGAAGCCAAACGGCCCGAAGGCGTCGTGCCCTTTCTGCAAGGCCGCCTGAAGGCCGCCTACACGGTTCTGGATACCCATTTGGCAAGCCGGTCATGGGTCGCAGGCCCTGCCATGACCATCGCCGATCTGTCGTGTTGCGGGTATCTTTTCTACCCCGAACCCTTCGGATTTGACCGCAAGGATTGGCCTAATATTGACGGTTGGATGGCCCGCATTTCCGCCACGCCGGGCTGGGCCCCCCCTTATGAGATGATGCCCGGAAACCCGTCGGACAGGGCATAAGGAGAAAAGCATGACCGAAGCCTTTATTTTCGATGCCGTCCGCTCGCCGCGCGGCCGGGGCCGTTCAGACGGCGCCTTGCACGAACTGACAGCCGTTGCCTTGTCGGCCAAGATCCTGAACGCGGTCCGGGACCGTAACGGGCTGAACGGGCATGCGGTTGAAGACGTGATCTGGGGCAACGTCACGCAAGTGGGCGAACAGGGGGGCTGTCTTGCCCGGTCCGCTGTTTTGGCCTCGGACCTTGACGAAAGCATTCCCGGCCTGTCCATCAACCGCTTTTGCGCTTCGGGCATGGAAGCCGTGAACATTGCCGCAAATCAGGTGCGCGGCGGCGCGGGCATGGCCTATATCGCGGGCGGGGTGGAAATGATGGGCCGGGTGCCGATGGGCAGTGACGGCGCCGCGATTGCCGTCGATCCCGGCCTTGCCATGAAAACCTATTTCGTCCCGCAAGGCATATCTGCCGATATCATCGCCACCGAATACGGGTTTACCCGCGATATGGCCGATGCTCTGGCCGTGGAAAGCCAAAGGCGCGCGGCGGCGGCATGGGCGGATAGACGGTTCGATCGGTCGGTCATCACCATCACCGATCAAAATGGCCTGCCCATCTTGGCCCATGACGAATACATGCGCCCCGGTACCGACATGCAGGCCCTTGGGGCCCTGAAGGCCAGTTTCAAGGACATGGGCGAAGTGATGCCCGGTTTCGACAAGATCGCCCTGATGAAATACCCCCACCTCAGCGCCATCAACCACATCCACCACGCCGGAAACTCCAGTGGTATCGTCGATGGCGCGGCGGCCGTCTTGATTGGCAATGCCGAGTTTGGTTTGGCCCATGGCCTTAAACCCCGGGCGCGGATCCGGGCGACCTGCAAAATTGGCACCGATCCCACGATCATGCTTACCGGCCCGGTGCCTGCCACCCAAAAGATCCTGCGCGATGCCGGAATGGCAATTTCAGATGTGGATCTGTTCGAAGTGAACGAGGCTTTCGCCAGCGTCGTGTTGCGCTTCATGCAGGCTTTCGATGTAGATCCCGCTTTGGTGAACCCCAATGGCGGATCCATTGCCATGGGCCATCCGCTGGGCGCCACGGGGGCGATCATCATCGGCACCTTGCTGGACGAGTTGGAGCGGACGGGCAAAGGCGTTGGCCTTGCAACGCTGTGCATCGCCAGCGGCATGGGGGCGGCGACGATCATCGAAAGGATCTGACATGGTCGGCGCGGCGTTTCAGGGCATCGGGGACAAGCTGACAGCGGCGCTGCTGTCAGGCGACTTTGCGCTTTACCGAACCTTGGTCACCTTGCCGCTGACGATCACACCCCGCACGGGGGAAACCTATGTGATCGCCGACGAGGCCGCCCTGAAACTGGATTTTGATTTGTACCACACGGTCCTCAGCGTGAACGGCGTGACAGACATTTTCCGCGACGTGGTGGAGACGACGCAGGTCAGTACCCACGACGCCGAGATCAAGGTGATGACCCATATTTTGGAACACGCAAACAGGGTTGCCGGCCCGTTCGTGACAAGGTTCTTCTTGGGCGATGTGGGCGGCCAGTGGGTGATCCGCGAAATCGAAAGTTCGCCAGAGCATATAAAGTGGACATTGGGAAAGACCTCGCCGGGTTTTGGCTGGGTCTAGGGAAAGGAATGCGCCGTGCCCAAACTTGATCTTTTCAATGTCCCGGTCAAAACCGGGTCGATCTATCCCGCGCCCTATGCCGCGATGATGGCGGGGCGGTCCAGCCTGCGCTTGGGCGAAGCCGGAGGGCTGACGCAGTTCGGCGCAAATCTGGTGCGGCTGGAGCCGGGGGCGCTCAGCAGCCTGCGCCATGCGCATCAATTCGAAGACGAATTCGTCATGATGACCGAAGGCGAATTGATCTTGATCGAGGACGAGGGCGAAACGGTAATGCGGGTCGGCGATGTTGCGGCCTTTCCGGCAGGCACGGGCAATGGCCATCATTTCATCAACCGCTCGGGCGTCGCGGCCAGCTTTCTGGTCGTGGGCACCAAGGCCAAGCGCGAGGTGGCGACCTATTCCGATGTCGATTTGCGCATCGAGATGGAAGAGGGCCGCGCGCGGTTCACCTACAAGGACGGCACGGATTTTGCGGGGCCGCGATGATCATTGATCCCAAACAGGTTCCAACCTCCGGTCAGGGCGGTCTGCGGACCGACCATCTTTCTGCCGTTCCGGGGGGGCTGACGCAATTCGGGGCTTATCTTGATACGCTGCAACCCGGCGCGTGGTCATCCAAACGGCATTGGCACAGCGCCGAGGATGAGTTCATCTTGGTGCTGGACGGCGTGGTGACCCTGCGCGATGACGCCGGCATGACGGATCTGATGCCGGGCGACGCCGTCTGCTGGCGGCACGGCAATCCGAATGCACATCATCTGACCAACCGCAGTGCGATGCCCTGCCGCTATTTGATTGTGGGCAGCCGCGCCGCAAATGACATCTGCCATTATCCCGACGACGGCACGCGGCAGGTGAACGGCGACACGCAGTGGAGCATTCAGGACAAGGAAGACAAGGTGCTGCGCGGCGGCGACTTGCCGCCAGAATTGCAGGGCCTTCCGCCCCGCTGGGGCGCAGCCTTTGATGGCACCGCGCGGCCGACTGTGCTGCGCAAGGGCACCGTCACAGGCGTGGATGGCAGCGGCTATCCGCAAGGGTTCAATCAGCTTGGCGCCTATCAGGCCTATCCGCTGTCCGACGAAGGGGGGCTGACACAATTTGGCGCCTTTACCGAACATCTGATGCCCGGCAGCCAATCAAGCCAACGTCACTGGCACGAGGAGGAAGACGAATTCCTGTATGTGCTGGAAGGCGAGGTCACTGTTGTCGAAGACGACGGTGAACATGTTCTTACCCCAGGCATGTCAGCTTGCTGGCCCAAGGGCGTGGCCAATGCCCATTGCCTGCGCAACCGTTCCAGCAGTCCCGTTTTCTACTTCGTCGTCGGCACGCGTCTGGAAAACGAACGCTGCCATTACCCTGATATCGACCTGCACTATTCACGCAAGGGCGGGGTGCGCACCATGTCCCACAAGGACGGAACCCCCTATCCCGGCTGGCCCAAAGGAGCACCTGAATGAGCGATTTTACCCTGTCGAAAGATGCCGACGGCGTCGCCACGATCACTTGGGACGTGGCGGCCAAGTCGATGAACGTCATGTCGACGCAGGCCTTTTTCGACCTGAACGGATTGATTGATGCCTGTCTTGCCGATGGCGCGGTGAAAGGCGTGATCATCACCTCGGCGAAAAAGGATTTTGCAGGCGGGATGGATCTGAACGTCATCGCCCAGATGCGGGCGGGCGGTTCTGCGGCAATTTTTGACGGCGTGATGGGGATGCACAAGATCCTGCGCAAAATCGAACTGGCCGGCATGGACCCCAAGACGAAGAAAGGCGGAAAACCCATTGTCGCGGCCCTGCCCGGCACGGCCTTGGGCATCGGGCTTGAACTGCCCTTGTCTTGCCACCGCATCATCGCCGCGGACAATCCCCGCGCCAAGATCGGGCTGCCCGAAATTCTGGTGGGTATCTTCCCGGGCGCGGGCGGAACCACCCGTCTGGTGCGCAAACTCGGCGCGCTGGGGGCCGCACCCTTTTTGCTGGAGGGCAAACTGTCCAGCCCAAAAGAGGCCAAGGCCACAGGGCTGATTGACGAGGTGGTGGAACCGGATCAGCTTTTGACGCGGGCCAAGGAATGGATCCTGGCCGCCAAAGACGCCGATCTGGTGAAGGTCTGGGATGACAAAAGCTACAAGATGCCGGGCGGAACGCCCTATCACCCTGCTGGTTTCATGACCTTCGTTGGCGCCAATGCCATGGTCTTGGGCAAAACCATGGGTGTCTATCCGGCGGCCAAGGCGCTGTTGGGGGCCGTCTACGAAGGGGCCCTTGTGCCCTTTGACGTGGCTTTGAAGATTGAAGCGCGGCAGTTCACCTCGGTATTGATGAACCCATCCTCGACCGCGATGATCCGCAGCCTGTTCATCAACAAAGAAGCGCTGGAAAAAGGCGCGAACCGGCCCAACGTCGCCGATCAAACGGTCAAGAAACTGGGGGTGATTGGGGCGGGCATGATGGGCGCGGGAATTGCTTATGTCAGCGCCAATGCCGGGATCGACGTGGTCTTGATCGACAGCACCGCCGAGGCTGCGGACCGGGGCCGCGCCCATTCGGAAGCCTTGCTTGACAAGGGGATCAAGCGCGGAAAGGTAACGCCCGAAACAAAGGCCGCCGTTCTGGGCCGTATCATGGCAACAACCGATTATGCCGCCCTTTCAGGCTGCGATCTGGTGGTCGAAGCCGTCTTTGAAGATCCCAAGGTGAAGGCGGAGGTCACCGCAAAGGTCGAGGCGGCGGTCGGCCCGAACTGCGTCTTTGCCACCAACACCTCGACGCTTCCGATTTCGGATCTGGCCAAGGCCAGTCAGCGCCCCGATCAGTTCATCGGCATCCATTTCTTTTCGCCCGTGGACAAGATGGCCTTGGTCGAAATCATTCGCGGCAAGCAAACCGGTGACCGCGCCGTGGCCAAGGCGTTGGATTTCGTGCGCCAAATTCGCAAAACCCCCATTGTCGTCAACGATGCGCGCTTCTTTTATGCCAACCGCTGCATCATTCCCTATATCAACGAAGGGATCCGGATGCTGGCCGAAGGCGTCGAACCTGCGCTGATCGAAAACGCGGCCAAACTGGTGGGTATGCCCTTGGGTCCGCTGCAATTGGTCGATGAAACCTCGATCGATCTGGGGGTCAAGATCGCCAAGGCAACCAAGGCCGCGATGGGGGCTGATTATCCCGATGACGCCGTTGATGCGGTGTTGTTCTGGATGGCCGATCAGGGGCGGCTTGGCAAAAAGTCGACCAGCGGATTTTACGCCTATTCGGACAAGGGCGAACGACTTGGCCTTTGGGAGGGGCTGGCCGCGCGCTTTCCCCGCGCCCCGGCGCAGCCTGATCTGGCCACTGTCCAACACCGCCTTTTGATGGCTCAGGTCCTCGAAGCGGTGCGCGCTTTTGAAGAGGGCGTGCTCACCGACATTCGCGAAGGGGATGTCGGGGCCATTTTGGGGTGGGGCTTTGCGCCTTGGTCCGGCGGTCCCTTCGGCTGGTTGGATATTCTGGGCGCAGCCCGCGCCATCGATATTTGCGCAGGTTTGCAAGACTCCTTCGGCGCAAGATTTGCCGCACCTGCCTTGCTGCGGGACATGGCGGCAAAAGGCACCCCCTTTTACCCCGCCCCAAAGGCTCAGGCGGCCTGAGGGTCGAAGTGATAGCCAAAGCGCGCGATGTCTTCGGCGCAAACCTTGGCCAGCAAATCGGCGCTGGCCGAGGTATAATAGCGCCGATAATCCTGCGCCCGGTCCGATGTATTGGCGCGCGCGATCGGACCAAGCGCAAAACCCAAGTGCGCCTCCAGCGGGGCAAGATCGTCTTTCAGATGCTCAAGCCGCACATAGGCTGATGCCCGCTCTTTCCCGGCGGCATCGCGCAAATAGGCAGGCGCAGGCCAAAGGCGGAAGGCGGTTTGCGTTTGGGGATGGGCCAGAAATCCGGCGAAATCATGAGTTTTGGCCAATCCCACGGCAGGATGGGCAAAGTTTTGGGCACGCAGCCAATGATAATAGCTGACCGCGCGATCCCAAGGATTGCGCACCAGCGTGAAGGTGAAAAACGCCGCCGTTTCCTGCGGCGTCACCAGACCCTGAATGTCGCACAGTGTTGAATGCTTCCACAGCCGCCCAGCCGTCTTGATACCGTGAAGACGCCCCTTGCGGGCCCGGGCCTTGGGTGTATCGCCAATCAGGATATCATCCTTCATCGCCCGCGCTTCCAGCGCCAGCATCAAGGCGGTGCCACCCGTCTTCGGGATGTGAACAAAGATGTACTGGCGCCCGCGCGAGATGATCATGTCCTGCCCCCTGTCCCCACCCTCAAAGCGGCCACGGCCCTTGCCCGCCGCCTCCGGCCTGCAAGGTCCGCTTGGCCCATCGTCAGACCGCGTTGGGCAAAGGGCGGCCCTCGCTCCATGCCACAAGATTGGCCACGGCCATCAACCCCATGTTCTCGCGCACCTCCAAGGCGGCGGTTCCAAGATGCGGCAACAACGTGACATTTTCCATCGTCAGAAACTCTGCCGGAACCTTGGGTTCGAATTCATACACATCCAGCCCCGCCCCCGCGATCTGCCCGCTTTGCAAGGCCGCGATCAACGCGGTCTCGTCCACGACATCCCCGCGTGAGATATTGATAAACAGGGCATCCTTGCGCATCTGGCCAAAAGCGGCCGCATTCAAAAGATGGTGGGTTTCTGCCGATCCGGGCACGGCGACAACCACGATATCGGCCTTCAGCGCCTCTGCCATGGGCACCTGACGCGCGGGCACACCCGGATCCAGCACGGACGAGCGGTTGTGGAACAGCACCTGCATGCCAAAGCCATGGTGGCACCGGCGGGCAATGGCCTTGCCAATGCGCCCCATGCCAATGATGCCCACGGTGCGGCCCGTAACATGCATGCCCAGCATCTGCACCGGTCCCCATCCGGTCCACGCGCCCCGGCGCAAAACACGCTCTCCCTCACCCGCCCGCCGCGCCGTCATCAAGATCAGCGTCAGCGCAATATCGGCGGTGGCATCGGTCACCGCGCCCGGCGTGTTGGTGACAGCGATGCCCCGCGCCTTGGCGGCCACCGCATCGATATGGTTGTATCCCACCCCGAAATTGGCCAGAATTCCCGCCCGCGGGGTCGGGACATCGGCAAAAACATCCGGCTGAAACCGGTCGCCAAGGGTGGGCAAAACTGCATCATAATCGCGCAATGCCGCCCGAAGTTCGGCGGCATCCAGAACCTCGGTCCGGTCGCGCAAGGTCACATCAAATCGCGCACGGGCGGCATCCAGAACGCGGTCTGGCAGGCGGCGGGTGATCAGAAGTTTCTTCAAAACAGTTTTCCTCCCAAGGGAACCTCATGGCCGGGGCCGATCAACACAACCTCACCCGCGGCATCGGGCAGGCCAAGCACCAGAACCTCTGACAAAACCTTCCCAATCTGGCGCGGCGGAAAGTTGACCACCGCCAGAACCTGTCGGCCCAGCAAACCCTCGGGCGTATAATGCGCCGTGATCTGGGCAGAGGATTTTTTCACCCCAAGGTCACCGCCAAAATCCACCCAAAGCTTGATCGCAGGTTTGCGCGCTTCGGGAAAGGGTTCGGCCTGCACGATGCGGCCCACCCGAATATCAACCTTTGCAAAGTCATCATATCCGATCATTTCGAAAGCTCGCGCCCACGTTCGGTCGCGGCGGCCACGGCGCGCGCCAAAAGCGGCGGCATGCCGCTGTCGCTGTCCATCAAATGCGCCAGCGCTGCCGCCGTTGTCCCCCCCGGCGAGGTGACGTTGATCCGCAGCTGCGCCGCCGTGTCGGAGCAGCGAAACGCAAGCTCCCCCGCGCCGCACACCGTCGCGCGGGCCAGTTTCATGGACACCTCGGCGGACAGGCCCTGCGCCACGCCGGCCTGCGCCATGGCCTCGATCAGATGGAACACATAGGCCGGACCCGAACCTGATACCCCCGTCACCGCATCAATCTGCGCTTCATTGTCCAGACGAACCACCTCGCCCACCGCCGCCATCAAAGCCTCGGCCAGCGCCAAACCATCGGCCCCAGCATGGGCATTGCCCACGATCCCGGTGATCCCCCGGCCCACCATGGCCGGTGTGTTCGGCATCGTCCGCACAATGGGCGTGCGCGCGCCAAACACCTCTTCAAAGGTCGCAATCGACGTGCCAGCCGCAATGGAGACAACCAGCGTACTGCCATTCCCCAAAGCCTGAAGACTGGGCAGCGCCGCCCCCATCATCTGCGGCTTGACCGCCAACAACGCCACAGCCGGCGCAGGCGGCACGCCCTTGTTCAGATGCACCCCCGCTGCGACAAGCCAGTCACTTGGGTTCGGCTCCAGCACCCAAACCGATCGGGGCGGCAATCCCGCAGCAATCCAGCCCGCCAAAAGCGCCGACCCCATCTTGCCGCATCCCAAAAGCACAAGGCCCTTTTGGGCCACCTGTTCCAAAGCCATCCAGCCGCCTCCTGATTTGGGGGCAGGTTAGGCGCGGCGCGGCGCGGCTTCAACACTGGAATTGGCCCCTTCAGGCGCGGCCATAGGCCTCGGCGATGGCGACATGCATGGCATCGGCCGGGGATTTGTCTCCCCAGCAGACCATTTGAAACGCGGGATAAAAACGTTCTGCCGCCAAAACCGCAGACGAAATCAGGCGGTCAATCTGGTGAGGGCTGGCAAATTGGCCCCCCGCAAGGCACAAACCATAGCGCCAGACCATCAGCTTTTGTTCGTCCCAATAGGTGAAAGCGCCGGTCCACACCATGTCGTTACAGCGGTTCAGCACATCAAAAAGGTTTGCGCGCCGATCCAACGGCGGATCCATTTCAAACGTGCAAATCAGGCGCAGGGTTTCGTCTTGGGGTGACCATGCCAGCGTCAACGAGTATGTCCGCCATTGGCCTTCAACCGCCATGGCGATTTGGTCTTCGGTCACGCGGTCAAATTCCCATGCGTGCTCGGTCGCCAAAGTCTCAACGATATCAATGGGATGAAGGTCATCTTCGCTGAGATAGTCTTCCGAAAGCCCCATAACCAACCTCATAATAAAGCCGAACGATGACCAAAGGCCACTATCGGCTGGGGTGTTGGGCAACAAACAGTGGAACCCGCACCGCTTCTTACTAGATATGGTGTGCGCAAACCGAAAGCCTGTAAAGCAATTTGTTGGGAAATCTTCTGTGGACAAGTGCCGCCTTCGGCGTAAACCCCGCCCCCGGACTTGCCACAGGTCCGCATTTTCGCCACAGCTAAACACAACTCAGAGGGCCAACGGGGGCTGGAATGGCGGGACAGAACGCAGTGTTGGACAAGATGACCGCTTGGGCCGACCAGGCAGCCGTCGTTGCCTTGGGCTGGCTGACCTCTCCGGCGGCCTGGTCACAGTTTGCCCTGTTGATCTTGGCCTATTTCGCGGCCCGCCTTGTTTCAAACCGTCTGGGCCCCCTTCTTGACCGCTGGATCGATGCCCTTGCCAGCCGGCTTGGCCCCCTTGCGGGGCTGGTCCGCTCGGCCAAACAGGCTTTGCCGCTGCTGTTGCCGGTTCTGGCCTATGGTTTGACCGCCGGAGGCGAGCAGATCACCCGCGCCGCCTTTGGCTCGGGCGATGTCATCGCCTTTGGCAAGCGGGTCTTCCTGTTTCTCGCCGCCCGGATTGTCGCCAAGACCATCCTGACCGATCCTTTCTTGAAACTTCTGGCGCGCTACGTGCTGGTCCCGGTCGCGGCGCTTTACGCTTTGGGGGGGTTGGACGATATCCTTCTGCGTCTGGACGAAACGGTTGTCGCGCTTGGCAACATTCGCTTTTCCATCCTTGCGCTGTTGCGCGGCGTGATCGTCGGCTCGCTTTTGTTCTGGCTGGGGGCATGGTCCAACCGGCAAAGCGCCGACTACATCAAAGGGCAACAGGACCTTCGGCCAGCCACCCGAGAATTGTTCGCCAAGGCCGCCGAGGTCGCAATCTTTGGTGCGGCCTTCCTTTTGCTGATGTCCGTCATGGGCATCGATCTGACGGCGGTGGCGGTTCTGGGCGGTGCCTTGGGTGTGGGAATCGGGCTGGGTTTGCAGCAAATCGCAGCAAATTTCGTGTCGGGCGTGATCTTGTTGATCGAAGGCCAAACAACCGTTGGCGACTATGTCGAACTCGACGGCGGCGAAAAGGGCACCATCGTCAGGATGACGGCCCGGGCCTGCGTGCTGGAAACCTTTGATGGCAAGTGGATCGTGGTGCCAAACGATCATTTCATCACGACGCGGGTCATCAACTACTCGGATCAAGGCAGCGCAAACCGGTATGACGCCGCCTTTTCGGTCAGCTACGAAACCGATATCAACCTTGTGCCTCAGGTTGTTGAATCGGCCGTGGCGGCTTTGCCCTTTGTCCTTGGCACGCCCGATGGGCCGGATGTGGAATTGGTGGCCTTTGGCGAATCCAGTGTCGATTTTGTCGTGGAATACTGGGTTCAGGGCATCGACGACGGCAAAAACAAATACCGCAGCCATGTGATGTTCGCGATCTGGAACGCTCTCAAACAGGCGGGAATTGACATGCCCTATCCGCACCGCGTGATCGAGGTAAAGGGGCCCCTGCTTGGCTGAAGCCCTCATCATAGGCGCCGGACCGGCAGGGCTGATGGCGGCAGAGCAATTGGCCATCGCCGGGTTCAAGGTTCTGGTGGCGGAAGCCAAGCCAACGGCGGCCAGAAAATTTTTGATGGCCGGAAAATCGGGGCTCAACATCACCAAAAGCGAGGCGATTGGCCCCTTTTGTCAGCACTATGACGTCCCAGATCGGCTGCGCCCCATGTTGGCGGCCTTTGGCCCGGATCAGGTTCAAGATTGGTGCCGTGGCTTGGGGCAAGACGTCTTCACCGGCACCTCCGGCCGGGTGTTTCCGACGGCGATGAAAGGATCACCGTTGTTGCGGGCTTGGCTGGAACGGCTGGGTTCGCACGGTGTGACCTTTCGCAACCGCTGGCGCTGGACGGGGTTTGACGGTGGAGGTCTGGCCTTTGACACACCGCACGGCCCCGAGGTTTTGCATCCGAACGTCACGGTGCTTGCCTTGGGCGGGGCAAGCTGGTCGCGGCTGGGTTCTGACGGCGCATGGGTGCCGCTGCTTCAGGCGGCGGGCGTTGCGGTCAATCCGTGGAAGCCCGCGAATATGGGCCTGACCGTCCCTTGGTCGGCCCATATGACGCGGCACTTCGGCGCTGCGGTCAAAGGGGCGTCTTTGTGCGCCGCAGGCCAGCGCACGCGCGGCGAATTCGTGGTTTCGGCCAAGGGGCTTGAAGGCGGCGGAATTTATACCCTGTCACGCGCCGTCCGCGACGGGGCCGACCTGCACCTTGATCTGATGCCAGATGTCACCGCAACACAAATTGCGGCGCGGCTGGGCCAAATGCCCCCGCGCGAGACGCAAGCCAATCGTTTGCGCAAGCTGGGTCTTTCGCCAGTCGCGGCGGCTTTGGTTATGGAATGGGGCAAGGGAATGGCCTTGCAGGACAGTATAAAGGATCTGACGGTGCGCCACGCCGGGCCGCGCCCCTTGGACGAAGCGATATCGGTGGCGGGCGGGGTCAGCTGGACCTCGGTGACAGATGACCTCGAATTGCAGGCCTGTCCCGGTGTCTTCGTGGCCGGAGAGATGCTGGACTGGGAAGCGCCGACAGGCGGCTATCTGCTGACCGCCTGCATGGCGACGGGGGCTTGGGCCGGGCGGGCCTCGGCACGAAGGTGACCTTGCCGCAGATCGCCAAGGGGGCAAGGCCCTCTGGCTCAGGTTCTGATCATTCTGGGCCTTGCGGGCCCGAAAAAATTGGTTCCAAATCGGGGGCCTTCCCGAAGGAAGGCCCAAGGTGCGGTCGGGTTAATCCCAGTGTCCATCCAAGGGCGAGGCACCCACGGGAACATAAGGCGTTGTCGGTTCTGCACTTGGCATACCGACGCAGGCTTGCAAGGCCAGCGCAATCAAACAAAGCGCCGCAAGTCTTGCACTGCGCCCCTTGGCGGTTGAAGAGTTGATCATGTCCTGTCCTTCAGGGCTATGCGCAAAATGCGCGATTGTGCCGTTCGATTCGACATGCCCAACCATGCCGCAAAGAAAGGAACGCCGGGCTGATGCAGGCTAGCCTTGGCTGCGACACATTGGCAGTCCTGCGCCGCACCTATCCGTGCCGCCGCCGCCGCCCTGTCTTGGCGGTTGCCCCGCCCCGGATTTATCGGCACAGTTCACCAAAAAAGGGGGTCACAATCATGGCAGACGGCAAACCAAAAACCTGGAAAGTGGTGCTGGCGGCGATCTTGGATTTCCTGCTTGTCTTCATCGTCGGCGGCTATCTGGTTGCCGCGCTGACAGGCGGCACAACACAAGGCGGCTTTGAATTGAACGGATGGCCCGCGCTGGTTCTTTTTGCGCTGGTCATCGCCTATTTCTGGGGCATGAAGCGGCTGGGCGGCACCCTGTTCAAACGCCTGTTCGGGTTGGTTGGCAAACTGGACTAGCGCCCTTTGCTGGTCTGCGGGCTATTTGCCCGCTCCTGCCGTCTCAGACCCGTTGCGCGTCAGGTAATAGGCCAGAAGGATCGGCAGCACGGTCGCGCCAAAAACCACCATGGCCACAACATTCGTCACCGGGCGCTGGCGCGGACGGATCAACTCTTCCAACATCCAGATCGGCAAGGTCGCCTGCTGGCCCGCGGTAAACGTCGTGACGATCACCTCATCAAAACTCAACGCAAAGGCCAGCATACCGCCCGCCAAAAGGGCCGTTCCAAGGTTGGGCAAAAGGATGTGCCAGAAGGTTTGAAACGCATTGGCCCCAAGATCGGCCGAGGCTTCCATCACCCCGCCAGACAAGCGCCGAAACCGGGCCACGGCGTTGTTATACACAATGACGATGCAAAACGTCGCATGTCCCAGAATAATCGTCAGCGTGGAAAAAGGAATATCCATGATCCCAAAGGCCGATCGCAACGATATTCCCGTGATCACTCCCGGCAAGGCGATCGGCAGCAAGATCAAAAGCGAAATCTGCTCGCGCCCAAAGAATTTGGCCCGCGACATGGCGGCCGATACCAAAGTGCCCAAAATCATCGCCAAAAGCGTGGCGATGAAGGCCACGCGCAGCGACAGCGACAGCGCTTCCCAGATGTCTGGCCGGGCCCAGGCGGCGGCAAACCACTCGGTCGTCAAACCCGGCGGCGGAAAGGCATAGGTCCGCTCTTCGGTGGTGAAGGCGTACAGAAAGATCAGCAAGATCGGCAGATGCAGGAACAAAAGGCCCGCCATGGCCGAAATCTTCAACAGGGCCGAGGGCCGATCAGAGAGCATCAAAGGCCCCCATGCGTTTGGCAAGCCCAAGATAGATCAGCATGATCACAATCGGCACAACCGCAAAGGCCGCCGCAAGCGGAATGTTCCCGGCAGTGCCTTGCAACTGATACACCGCCATCCCGATGAAATTGGCCGAGTTGCCCACGATCTGCGGAATGATGTAATCGCCCATCGTCAGCGAAAAGGTAAAGATCGACCCGGCCACCACCCCCGGCAGCGCCAAGGGCAGAATGACCGTGCGAAAAGTCTGGGCGCGCGTTGCGCCCAGATCGGCCGACGCCTCGATCATCGAGGTGGGAACACGCTCCAGCGCGGCCTGCATCGGCAAGATCATGTACGGGATCCAGACATAAACAAAGACCGCGAACATGCCCAGATACGAGGTGGACAACGAATTGCCCCCAATCACCGGCAGCGCCAAAAGCGCATCCAGCGCCGCCGTTGTATGGGTGGCCGACGCGGCCCAGGTGATGATCCCCTCTTTGGCAAGGATCAGTTTCCAGGCATAGACCTTGACAAGGTACGACGACCACAAGGGCAACATCACCCCCAGATAAAAGACCGCCTTCCAGCGCCCCTTGGCATATCTGGCCGCGAAATAGGCAATGGGAAAGGACAGCACCGCGCACCCCAAGGTGACCGCCGCAGACATCACAACCGTGCGCAAGATCACGTCAAAATTGGCGGGCCGCAGCAATTCCGCATAGGTTTTCAAGGTGAATTCCGGCACGACGACGCCAGAGAATTCATCAATGGAATAAAAGCTTTGCAGCAAAAGCGTTGCCAGTGATCCCAGATAGACCACACCCAACCACAAAAGGGGCGGGGTCAACAAAAGCACCAAAAGCAGACGCGGTCTGCGCCAGAACAGGCCCGTCAGCCGGTCAGCAGAACCCCGGGCGGCAAAGATGGCCGGGACGGTCATTCGCCCTCCATCACATGCAAAGCGCCCGGTGCGAAAGCAAAGGCGCTGGCGCTGCCAATCTGCGGCACGGGCGCGCCGGTGGGCACCAGCGCGGCAACATCGGCCTCACCGACCCTTAAGACAACGCGCGTGCCCGACCCAAGATACCGCAGCGCAGTCACCGTCCCGCTGATCGGACCGCTGGCCGAAAGGTACATCGATTCGGGGCGCAGCGATGCCCATTTGGCCGGCCCGCCCAGCGCCGCCGTCATGGCCGGGGGCAAGACATTCGACGATCCCACGAAATCGGCCACAAATCGAGTGCGCGGTTGGGCATAAATCTGCTCGGGCGTGCCGATCTGGGCAATGCGGCCGTCGTTGAAGACCGCCAGACTATCCGCCATCGACAGGGCTTCGTGTTGATCATGCGTGACAAACACAAAGGTGATGCCCAGCCGCTTTTGCAGGGCCTTCAATTCATCCTGCATCGCCTCGCGCAGCTTCAGGTCCAGCGCGCCCAACGGTTCGTCCAGCAGCAGCACGCGCGGCTCGTTGACAAGGGCACGCGCCAAGGCAACCCGCTGGCGCTGACCGCCAGACAACTGGCCAGGTTTGCGATCGCCATACTCGTCCAGCTTGACCAAGGACAGCATCTCGTCCGCGCGGCCATATCGCGCCGCCCGGCCCATTCCCTTGACCATCAAACCATAGGCAACATTGTCCCGCACATTCATGTGCGGAAACAGCGCATAATCCTGAAACACCGTGTTGACGTTGCGCAGATGCGGCGGGGTTTGTGAGACGTCCTGCCCAAAAATGCGAATCTGCCCCGAGGTTGGCGTTTCAAACCCCGAAATCAGGCGCAAGCATGTCGTCTTGCCCGATCCGGACGGGCCCAGCATGGCAAAAAATGCGCCTTCGGCGATGGTCAGATCCACACCGTCCACCGCCTTTATGGGCGCGGTGACCGGGCCGAAATGGCGGCTAACACAGGCAAATTCGACAGCGGCGGTCATGGGGGGCCTTGCAGTTCAATGGTTTTTCATGCGCCCGCCCCGTCAAAGGCCAAGGCCAAAGACGGGGCGGAAACGAAGACAGAACCTGTCTGTCATCCCCCATTCCTGGGGGATGATCCAAGCGCGGTCTGCGCCTTAGCGGCCGCCGATGACCGCGATATAGTCAGAGACCCAGCGATAATAAGGCACGCAGGCCCCTTCCCCCTGCGCACAATTGGCGATGGGCGTGGTCCAGAAACGGATCTTGTCAAAGTCATCCATCCCGTTGGCGGTGCAGCCTTCGGCGGTCAGCATGCCCGACCCATCGGTACAGGCGGCCGGCACAACCGGGTTGCCCCCGAACCAGACAGCCAGATCAGATTGCAGGTTGGACGACAGCGTATGTTCCATCCACTTGTAGGCGCAGTTGGGGTGCGCCGCATCGCTGTGAAGCATAGTCGTATCGGCCCAGCCCGTGGCACCCTCTTGCGGAATGGTCGACGCGATGGGCAAACCTTCCGACGCCAGCAACCCCACCTGGAACGGCCAAGACCCTGACGCCACGACGCCCTCGTTCTTGAAATCGTCCATCTGGATATAGGCATCATGCCAGTAACGGCCAACCAAGGCGCGCTGTCCGCGCAGCAGATCCAGCGCGGCCGCATATTGATCTTCGTTCAATTCGTAAGGCGAGGTGATTTTCAGTTCCGGCTTGTGGAACATCAGATATTGGGCCGCATCCGCGATATGGATCGGGCCGTCATAGGCCTGTACACGGCCTTCGTTCGATTTTCCGTCCGGAAGATCCATCTTTTCGAAGACGACGTTCCACGAGGTTGGCGGTTCTTTGAATACCTCGGTGTTATACATCAACACGTTCGGTCCCCACAGATAGGGCGTGCCGTAATGCACGCCGCCCACGGTGTGCCATGACGCATCTTGCAGGCGCGGATCGACCTTGGACCACGACGGGATCAGCGCGGTATTGATCGGCTGCACCTTTCCGCCAGCGATCAGACGCAGCGACGCATCGCCCGACGCCGTGACCAGATCAAACCCGCCTTCGTTCATCAGCGCCACCATCTCGTCAGAGGTGTTCGCCGTCTTGACCGAAACCTTGCAGCCCGTCTCGGTCTCGAATTTCGTGACCCAGTCATAGGCCTTGTCGGTCTCGCCGCGTTCGATATAGCCCGCCCAGGCGACGATGGAAACTTCGCCTTCCCCATCCCCAACGGCCGTCATTTCCGCAAGAACGGGCGCCACGCCCAGCATCAGCGCAAGGGCTGATGTGCCCATCAGCTTTACAATCGTCATGTCGTTCTCCCTGATACGGACCTGCCTGCGTGGGCGGCCCTTCGTTGAAGGTTCAAACCTAAGCAGCCCCCACCGAATCTCAAGACAAAAGCGACAAGAATCGCGAATCTTTTGATCAAAATGCCAGAATCCCGGGTCGTTTCACGCCCTTCAGCCCTCAAAAGGCCTGCATGGCCAGAACAAGACCGTCCTGCTCGGCCCGCGTCATGGCATGATAGGCGGTCAGTTTTTCGGGGCCGAAATGCTGCGCCTCGGCCAGAATGTTCACCGTGCCCAAGACCGCACCCTGCGCGATAATCGGAATGTTCAGACAAGACCCCAGCCCCAGCGACGTGATCAAGGCGTGGTCAAAGAACTGCTTTTCAAATTCTGCCGGGGTGTTGGCGACGAAACTGTTCAGCCCAACGATCACGTGGTCATACCAGGCGTCCCGCGTCATGGGTTTGGTTCCCGATACCGGATAGTCGACCGGATGCGACGTATAGGCACGCGCAGCGGTGGTGCCCGCCGCATTCGAAACGGTCACCGTGAACAATCGGCACCCTTCGCCAAGGGCCGCGGCATGCAGACGATCATAAACGGCAAAGACAGACATTTTGAACTCCGGATCAAAGACCGCCATCTGGCCCGCTTGGCCAGACCGGGTCAAGGCTTTGACGCAAGAGGATAGGTTGCGCCCGTCACGCGGTGCCATATCCAGGCAAAAACCACCAAAAGCACCGATCCCAGAAGCACCGGCGTTCCCAAAAGCGACCAGTCAGGGGCCGCCCCCGGAACGGCGGCAAGAACCACATAGGCGGCCACCCCGCCCGCCGGCGGATGCAAGGCGCGGGCAAGGGACATCAAGGCAATCGCCAAACCCTCGGCCAAAGCGACGCCCAAAAGCGGATGCGGCACAAAAACCAAAACCAAAACCCCGCAAAATGCCGCCAGAACGTTGCCCACCACAACTGCCCAAGGTTGCCCCAAAGGAGAGCCGGGCACCGCAAACATCATGACCGCAGAGGCGGCAAAGGGCGCAATCAGCAATGGATGATCCAGCAGGGCCCCCTGCGGCGTGACCACCCACATCAGCGCCCCGCTCAGCAAAAGCGCCAGAGCCGCCCCAAGGGCCGCCCGCACCATGAGGGCCAGCGGCGGCTGCGACACCAATGGCCCGAAATCCCGCAGACGGCTCATGGCGCGGCCCGGCCAAGGGTTCCCGCGACGGTGCACAGGCACCATCCCTCGGGCAAAGGCGGCGGCGGGGGGGGCAGATCTTCGGCGCAGGTCAGCTGCAAGATCAAAGGCTCGGCAGGCGCATCGACATCCGCCAACAAAGCCCAAGCCAGATGAAACCCTTCCATCAGCAGACCTTCGGCGTAAAACGCGATTTCTTCCGGATCAAGGCCAAGATCTTCGGCCTCTTGAAAGGTAAACTCTCCGTCTTCCAGCCAAACCACCTGCCCTTCCAGATGGGTATAGCGGATGGCCAGCGCGGCAAGCGGGCGAAGAGAGGCGGGGAGGGACATGGGCGGCTCTTGCTTTGGATCAAGGACAGGGCGGTCGTCGGCGGGCAGTATGACCCGAACCAAGGAGAAATTCGATGGACTATCGTATTTCAGCCCATAGACAAGATGGACATGGCAGCATCGCGATGGCCAAAACCGCCGAACTGACGATGGACACCGATCCCGCAGGGCGGCCCGACGCCTTCAACCCGGTCGAATTGCTGCTGGCTGCACTAGCCGCCTGCATGATCAAAGGCGTCGAAAGGATCGCCCCCCGGTTGACCTTTGCCTTCGACGGCATCGATGTGGCGTTGCAGGCCCTGCGCCAAGACAGCCCGCCCAAATTGGTGAAAATCACCTACCAGATTGCCGTGACCACCACAGAGACAGATGCCCGACTGGACCTTCTGCATCGCAACATATTGAAATACGGCACCATTTCCAACACCCTTTTGGCCGCCGTCCCGATGGAGGGCACGATCACGCGCGTTCAGGACTGTGCGGCGATATAGGCGGGCCGGGCCCGCATGGCATCATAATAGGCCGCAAGCGCCCCCTCTGGCGCGGCAAAACCCGCCGACACCCCCCACCCCAGACAATGGGTGGCAATGATATCGGGCACAGAAAACACCTCTCCCATCACATAGCGGCCCAGAAATCTGGACGAAAGACGCCGCAGGCTTCGGGCGTACTCCCATCGCAGCGAGTCCTTGATGGCCGGCAGGCGCATCTCTTGGGGCAGAACAAAGCTGTGCCGGGCGGCCGTCCACAAGATCGCATCACACTCGTCCAGCAGGAACTGGGTCAGGCTGTCTTGTTGCGCGCGCGCCATCGTCCCCGCAGGGGCGGTGAATTGGCCATGCTTGTCCGCCAGATAGGTCAAGATCGCCGTCGAATCGGTGATGGTCGCCGCGCCCTCTATCAAGGCGGGCACCTTACCCGCCGGATTATGGGCCAAGGCCAGTTCAGACTGCGGGGGCGCCGAAACATGGGTGAAGGGCGCCCCAAGTTCGTGCAAGAACCAAAGAACGCGAAACGAGCGGGTGCGAGGGGTGCCGACAAGGGTGTACATGGATTAGCGTTTCATCATGGCAAGGCGAATCAGCGCGCGCTCCATCACCGCCATCGTGGGGGCCTTTGAAGACGAGCGGAGCGTCAAATCTGTTTCCACCAACAGGGCCAAAGCCCGTTCAAGCGTTCGCGCGCCCCAATGTTGGGCTTGGCGCTGCATCGCCTCTTTTTGCTTGAATCCGCCCCGCGCCCATTTCAGGGCCGCCGCCGGACCTGCCGGATCGCAGGCCGCCGCATGAAGTGTTTTGAAATGGCTCAAGGCCCCGATGCAGATCGTCACCGCCGAAGATCCCTGCCCCGACACGCGTTGCAACATCGGGCCCAGATCTGCCACGCGCCCATCGGCGACCGCATGGATCAGATCATCCACCTCGCCCTCAATCGTGGCGGGGGCCAGCGCGGCCACTTCGGCCGACGTCAGGGGCAGGGAATCCCCGTGTTTGTACAGCGACAGCTTTTCCAGCGTTTGCCGAAAATCGCCCGGGTCAATCGCCCGCGACAGCCCCACGATATCCTCCATTGCCTTGGCATCAATCTGCGTCAATCCGGCCTTCTTCAACTCCGATTCGATCTCTTCGCGGCTGGGCGGCTCGTCATAAAAGATCACCGAAATGCAATCAGGCCTCTTGTCGAACAAGGTCTTGAGGGTGGATTTTCCGGTCAATTGCCCGGCCGTCACCACCAGATTGGCATCCCCCGGCCGCCACTCCTTGATCGCGGCTTCGATCACGGCCGACAGTCCATCGCCCGCCTCTTCCAGCAAAACCACGCGCGGCCCCGGAAAGAACCCCGTCTCGCGCATCGCATCCGAGACAAGCGAGGGCGACTTGCGCAAATTGGCGGCGGATATTCGGGTCAGCCGCATTTCGGCTTCGCCCTGTGGGCCAACAAGGGCCAAAACGGCTTCGGCGCGCTTTAACGCCACGCGCATCGCATCAGCCCCTGCCAGCAGCAGCCCCGCACGCCCCGGGTCAGGCTTGACAAGATACCGCGCCGCCTCTGCCCCTTTCAGGTTCATCGCAGCCAATCCGCCGCGCTGGCCAAAAGACGCGCCACGATCTGATCTGCCAAAAGCCGCATCAGGCGAGTCTTGGCGTCATCCTCGGCCTCCAGCCCCGCAACAGTAGATCCTGTTGCGGAATACGAGGTGAAACTGTCCACCTTGCCTTGGGCCAAAACCGCGCCCGAGCCTTGATCGGTCAGGGTATAGCTGACCGATCCGACAAGATTATATCGGGTGATTTCACCATCCTTGGTAATGCCCACACCCACCGGGTCGGTGACGATGACATAGGCCAGATCGAACCGCGCCGCCGCCGGGCGGCCCAATTGTTCTTCCAGCCGTTCCACCAGATCAAAGCCCAGCTTGTCCGACGGATCGGCCACACGGATTGCCCCTTGCAATCCCTCGGCCGGCCCGCCCGGCCCATAAACCGGAGCGAACCCGCAAGCGACCAGCGCCAGCGGGGCCAGAATCAGCAATCGGCGGTTAAATGACCACATTTATGATGCGCCCCGGGACGACGATGATCTTCTTGACGGGCTGACCCGCCAGAAACTTGACCACATCATCGGTCGCAAGCGCGATCTTTTCAATCTCTGACACGGGCATGTCTTTGGGCACGCTGATTTCCGCCCGCCGTTTGCCGTTGATCTGAATGGGCAAGATCACCGTGTCATCAATCAACAGCGCCGGGTCGGCCTTGGGCCAGGGGGCCTGCGCACAAAGACCTGCGCCGCCCTGATACGTCCAGATCGATTCGGCGATATGCGGCGTCATGGGCGACATCAGCTTGGCCAAGGTGCGGATCGCGTCTTTCATCGGCCCGGTAGAGGCATTGGCCTTGGCCAAGGTATTGGTAAAGCCGTACAGCGCCGCGATGGCCTTGTTGAAGGCAAAGGTTTCAATGGCGCGCGTCACCTCGTCCACGGCCTTGGCCGTGGCCCGGGCAAGGTCTGCATCGCCGTCGCCGATGTGATCTGCGGGCATCTCACCGATGCGCGAACACAGGGCCCAAACGCGCGACAAATGCTTGAACGTCGCCTCCGCCCCCGAGGCTGTCCATTCCACGTCCCGCTCCGGTGGACTGTCAGACATGACAAACCAGCGCGCAGTATCCGCCCCGAAGGCGCCGATGATGTTCATCGGGTCGACAACGTTCTTCTTGGATTTGGACATTTTGGCAGACGGGATCACCTCGACAGGGCGGCCGTCCTTCAACGTCACGCCTGCCTCGGCGTGCACCACATCCTCAGGCAGGTGATAGACTGGCCGCCCGTTGGCATCGGTCGTCTTGTAAATTTCATGCGTCACCATGCCTTGGGTGAACAGCGCGTTGAACGGCTCGATCGCTTTGGCCGGCAGGTGGCCGGTGGCATGCATGGCACGGGCGAAAAAGCGCGAATACAGCAGGTGCAAGATCGCGTGTTCGATCCCGCCGATATATTGATCGACGTTCATCCAATAGGCGGCCTCGGCCGCGTCGGTGGGCGTCTTGGCATGCGGCGCAGTAAAGCGGGCGTAATACCACGACGAATCCATGAACGTGTCCATGGTATCCGTCTCGCGCCGCGCGGGTGCGCCGCAGGCCGGACAGGCACAGTTGCGCCAAGTCGGGTGACGGTCCAGCGGGTTGCCGGGGATGTCGAAGGTGACATCATAAGGCAACTCGATGGGCAGATTTTCCTTCTTCTCGGGCACCACGCCGCAGGCGTCGCAATGCACCACCGGAATGGGGCAGCCCCAATAGCGTTGCCGCGAAATGCCCCAATCGCGCAGCCGGTAGTTTGTGACGCCGCGCCCCACACCCTTGGCTTCGCAATGCCCGATCGCCGCCGCAATCGCCGCTTCCCCGGTTTGCACCTGCGGGCCCGCAAACCCGCGAAGATAGCGCACAGGCTCTGATTTCAGGGGCACATAGGCCGCGCTCAACGCCGCCTCGCTTTCGCCTTCGGCCACAAAAACCGGCGGAATCGCCAAACCGTATTTTTGGGCAAATTCAAAATCGCGCAGATCATGCGCCGGGCAGCCGAAAATGGCCCCGGTGCCATAATCCATCAACACGAAATTGGCGATATAGACGGGCAATTCAATCGCGCCGTCCAGCGGATGGCGCACGCGAAACCCAGTATCCAGACCAATTTTTTCCGCCGTCTCCAGCGCCTCGGCCGTGGTCCCGCCAAGGCGGCATTCCGCCAGAAACGCGGCAACCTTGGCGTCGGTTTCGGCCAAGGCCTTGGCCAACGGATGATCCGCCGAGATCGCGGCGAAACTCGCCCCCATCAACGTGTCGGGGCGGGTTGTGTACACCTCAAACGCGTCAAAGCCGGCAGGCGCACCCACCGTTTGAAAGGCAAACTGCAAACCGCGCGATTTGCCGATCCAGTTCGCCTGCATCAGCCGCACCTTTTCCGGCCAATCCTTCAGCCCGTCCAAAGCGGCCAGCAGTTCGCCCGAATAATCGCTGATCTTGAAGAACCACTGCGTCAACTCGCGCCGCTCCACCAGCGCATTCGACCGCCAGCCCCGTCCGTCAATCACCTGCTCATTGGCCAGCACGGTCATATCGACCGGATCCCAGTTCACGACAGCCGCCTTGCGGTACACCAGCCCTTTGGCCATCATGTCCAGAAACATGGCCTGCTGCTGGCCATAGTATTCCGGGTCACAGGTCGCAAATTCGCGCGACCAGTCAATCGACAGGCCCAAAGGCTTCATCTGCGCGCGCATGTCCGCGATATTGCCATAGGTCCAGTCCTTGGGGTGGCCGCCCCGCTCCATCGCGGCATTCTCGGCGGGCATGCCAAAGGCATCCCACCCCATGGGATGCAGCACCGAAAATCCCTGCGCCGCTTTGTACCGCGCCACCACATCGCCCATCGTGTAATTGCGCACATGCCCCATGTGGATGCGCCCCGACGGATAGGGGAACATCTCCAGCACATAGTATTTCGGACGGGCCGGATCGTGGCGGGCCAAAAAGACCTCGGCCTCATCCCAGGCCTTTTGCCATTTCGGTTCTATCTGGGCGGGTTCATAGCGCGACATCAGGGGCCTCATTGCAATTTTCAGGCGGGATACACCGTTGCAAGGGCCAAGGTCCAGTGCAAGCCCAACCAATCCCCCCGCCCCGGATCATCGCGCCATCAATTTGCCGAAACAATCACCGCCGCGCCCGAAAAACCACAAGGGGCCGCGGCATCGGGCCTTACAGATTCGAATCGGCGATGCGCAGCTCACGGGCGCGGGACAAGATCGCATCTTCCACCGCGCGCAGGGTTTCGGCATCCACCGGTCCGCCCTTGGTTTGCATGGCAATCTTCAGGCTGCGCGCATCCAGCGCCGGATCTTGAATATAGATCGTGGCGCGGTACGCCCGCCCGCCGCCCGGCGGTGTGCCATAGCCCGTCACGATGACCCCGGTGAACGGGTCAATCGATTCGATGGGAAGGAAGTTCAAAACGTCCAGCGCGGCCACCCAGATGTATTTGTTCACTTCCACCGTGGTGTTGGGATCGTCGGAATTTGAAAACAGATCCCAGATGGTCGATTTGCGCGCACCCGACGTTGCCGCGCTTTGGCTGGCATTTTGGGCATCCATCGCCGCCTGCGCGGCCAGTTCCGCCTCTGTCTGCGCGGCAGCCGGGGCGCCTGTGCCAAAAATGCCGCCCGATCCCGTGCTGCAGCCCCCAAGCCAGGCGGCGCAGATCATCGCAATACTTGCATTTTTCACAAGAATTCGCGCCTTTTTCTGATGCTGCACGATCATTCGGCCCCCCTGCAATCTTTGCGCCTGTCTATCAACGACGCCCGCCCCTGCCAAGGCTTTTCCAAAGCAGGAACGCTGTGCCCAAGACCCCGAACAACACTATATAACACTATCTGTGCTGGGCGCACCGCGGCGCAATGTGGCGGTTTATGGCCGCAATTCCGGCGCCCGTGGGGACTGTGGCAAGACTGCATCACGATTTTGCTCTTTCCCCCCAAGGCCCCCGTTCGCATTGCAATCGAGGGGTCAAAGTAAGAGATACAGTTTCATACCAGTTCGGATTCCCCTGAATTGGGCCGCACCTTATGAGACAACGAGGGAACACTATGAAAAAGATTCTTCTTGCTACCACCATGCTGGTTGGCACCGCTGGCTTCGCAGCCGCTGAAGTTACGTTCGCGGGCTCGGCTGCTGCCGGTATCGGTCGCGACTCTGGCGCAGCTTTCGAAACCTACTCGTCGGCTGACCTGGACGTAACGTTCTCGGGCGCTTCGGACAACGGTCTGGAATTCGGCGCAACCTTCGGCGCGTCGGCTGGTCGTTCGTACGACTTCGGCGCTGACCCAACCGAAGCTTTCGCTGACGAAGACGGCACCTTCGGCATGCCGACGGTTTACGTTTCGGGCTCGTTCGGCAAAGTTGCGTTCTCGGACGACAACTATGACATGTACGACGACGCAAACGCTGGCGGCGACGTGGAATACACCGGTACCTTCGGTGCGATCTCTGTTGGCTTGATCGCTGACGTTGACGCTTCCGAGTTCTCGGGCAAAGCAGATGCAACCTTCTCGGGCATCACGCTGCACGCTGACGCAGACACCTTTGGTTCGTACAATGCTTCGGCAGCCTACACCATGGGCGCATTCACCGCTGAAGTCGGCGTGAACGAAGACAGCCTGGCGTACATCACCGGCACCTACGCAGCTGGCGCGATCACCGCTTCGGCAACCTATGACACCGACGCAGCCTGGGACGTTGCCCTGGACTACTCGGCAAACGGTATGTCGGCTGGCGTAACCTATGACGACACAAGCGCATGGGAAGTCACCGCAGGCTACGACCTCGGCGGCGGTCTGTCGTTGGAAGCTGGTGTAAACTCGGCTGACAACGCATTCGTCGGCGCAGCAATGTCCTTCTAATCCTAACCGGATTGAATGATGGAAAAGCGGGCTTCGGCCCGCTTTTTTCATTTCCGGGCTTTCGCTTGCCGCCGCGCTGTGGCCATCTGCGCCCAAAAGCGAGGCCCCCATGTCCCTGTCCGACATTCAAACCCGTCTGACCGCTGCCGAAACCGCCCATGGGCGCGCGCCGGGATCGGTTCACCTGATCGCTGTGTCCAAGGTGCAACCGCTGGACCGCGTCCGCGCGGTTTTGGCCGAAGGGCACCGCCTTTTTGGCGAAAACTATGTTCAGGAAGCCGCCGGAAAATGGCCCGATCTGCGCACTGAATTCGGCCCCCTTGCCGTGCACATGATCGGCCCCTTGCAAACCAACAAAGCCAAACAGGCGATGGACCTGTTTGATGCCATCCATTCGGTTGATCGCCCGTCCTTGGCGCAGAAACTGGCCAATCTTGCCCAATCCAAGGGGTCCTGCCCGGATCTGTTTGTTCAGGTCAACACCGGGCAAGAACCGCAAAAGGCCGGAATCCTGCCCGCCGATCTTGACCCTTTCTTGAAAGAGTGCCGGGCCATGTCCCTGCCCATCTGCGGCTTGATGTGCATCCCGCCCGAAGGTCTGGATCCCATACCGCATTTCACCGAACTGGCCGGGATGGCCGCCCGCAACGGGCTCAGCGGGCTGTCCATGGGGATGAGCAGCGATTTCGAATCTGCCATCGCAAAAGGGGCCACCCATATCCGCGTCGGCTCTGCGATTTTTGGGGCCCGCAGGCCTGCCTGACCCTCAGGTCAACCACACCCGCGCATAGGGCGGCAGCGCCAGCCGATCCTCCTGCAACGTCACCGCACTCTCCGACAGCGCATCGTGCCACAACCGAACCCCTTGCGCGCGCAGCCACGCCCCCGGCACGTGCTGCCAGCTTTCTGAAAAGTTGAACAAACACAAGATCGGCTGCGTGGGCGCCGCCCGCTGCACCGCAAAGATCGCGTCCTGCCCAC
>CANHLE010000014.1 GCA_947461435.1 Paracoccaceae bacterium
CCCCGCGAGGGGACATGCGCGATCAGGCGCGTCTTTCCGGCCCCTGCGGGCTTCATCTCGACCAGATCGCCCTTGCGCGGCCCCGTCAATTTTTCAATCACGGCGCCGGCATATTCATCATCGACATCAATCGTGACTTCTTCGATCGGTTCGCATTTCACGCCGTCAATTTCGGTAAACAGAACGCGAGGACGTGAAATGGACAGCTCAAACCCTTCGCGGCGCATGTTTTCGATCAAAACGCCCATCTGCAATTCACCGCGGCCGGCCACTTCAAACGCATCGCCGCCGGCGGTATCGGTCACCTTGATCGCCACGTTGATCTCGGCCTCTTTCATGAGACGTTCGCGGATGACACGGCTTTGAACCTTGGTGCCTTCTTTTCCGGCCAACGGCGAATCGTTGATGCCGAATGTGACAGAAATGGTCGGCGGATCAATCGGTTGGGCGGGGATCGCCGTTTCGATTTCAAGCGCGCAAAGGGTGTCTGCCACCGTGGCTTTTGACATCCCGGCCAGCGTGACAATATCGCCAGCCTCTGCCGCGTCGATGGCGACTTGTGTCAAGCCGCGAAACGCCAGGACTTTTGAAACACGGAACTGTTCAATCCGTTCGCCATCGCGGGCCAAAGCCTTGATCGTCTCACCGGCGCGAAGGGTACCAGCCTCGACACGGCCGGTCAGAATGCGGCCAATGAACGGGTCTGCCGAAAGGGTTGTGGCCAACATCTGAAACGGTTCTGCCCGGCGCGAAATCTGTTTTGGCTGGGGCACGTGGCTTAGAACCAGATTGTACAGCGCCGCAAGGTCTTTGCGTGGACCATCAAGGTTTTCATCGGCCCACCCGGACCGCCCGGATGCGTAAAGCACCGGGAAATCGAGTTGATCGTCATCGGCACCAAGGTTCGCAAACAGGTCAAAAACTTCGTTCAGCGCCCGAGAAGGTTCGGCATCTGGTTTGTCGACTTTGTTAAGCACAACGATCGGCCGCAAGCCCAAAGCCAAGGCCTTGGATGTCACGAATTTCGTTTGGGGCATCGGCCCTTCGGCTGCGTCGACAAGAAGAACCACGCCGTCGACCATCGACAAGATCCGCTCCACCTCGCCGCCGAAATCGGCGTGACCGGGGGTGTCAACGATGTTGATCCGCGTCCCCTCCCATTCCAGCGAGGTGCATTTCGCCAAAATCGTGATGCCGCGTTCGCGTTCGATGTCATTGCTGTCCATCGCCCGTTCAGACACGGCCTGATTGTCGCGGAATGAGCCGGACTGTTTCAAAAGCTCGTCAACGAGCGTTGTTTTGCCATGGTCGACGTGCGCGATAATGGCGATGTTGCGAAGCTCCATCGGGAGTGTCTCTTTCCTAAAGCGAATTTTGCCGGGGCTTACAGGGTTTCGCCCCCTTTGGCCAGTGCCACCTGACATCGACCTTGGTTCCACTGCCAGATGGCAATCAACCGGGGCAATTCGGTGCAATAAAGCCAACATGCCAACAGATTCGTAACGATTTTTCGGCCCTTGTTCGAAACCTCTTGCCAGATTCGAACATTTTGTGAAAATCGCACCAAAATTATAAGATTTGAGGCATAGCATGGATGTGAAAGAAGCGCTGCTGGGCAGCCTTTCGGGCGCGCGCGAGCCGTCAGAAATGGCCGAGGCCATAAATTCATTGTCAAAGAAACTGGATCAGTTGATCAAACTGGCAGACGATCAAGTTCATTTGCAGCGCGTTGGCCTATTGGAACCGGGAAACATATTGCGGTTCTACACCAATGATGGCCAACAGATCGCAATGTCATTGCCAGAGGCGCAAGATGACTATGTGCAGCGGGTGATCCTGCGGACGCGCACATTTTTCGAGGCCAAGTTGCTGTCGATGGTGCATGCGATGTCTTTGGTTGATCCGGCGAGTACGGTTTGCGACATCGGGGCAAATATCGGCAATCATACGATTTATTTCGGCAAGATGATGGGCGTGGGCCGCGTCTTGTGCTTTGAGCCTCAACCAGCGTGCTATGCGACGCTTGCGACCAATATAGACCTGAACGGCCTGTCCAACCATGCAACGGCCTACAACTGCCTTGTGGGCGCAGTCACCGGCAACGGACGTCTGGCACGGTTCAACTCTCGAAATCTTGGGGGCACGGTGTTTGAGCAAGCCGAAGATGGCGCGATCCCGATGTTTGCCCTTGATGATGTGATCACGGCCGATGATCTGGCCGCGCTGGACCTGATCAAGATCGACGTTGAGGGGATGCAAGGTGATGTGTTGAAGGGGGCAGAGGGGGTGCTGGATGCACGCAAACCTGCCTTGTGGGTGGAAATCCTGGAAAAGGATCGCACCTATGCACAGACGGCGGCCTATCTTGGGCGCTTCGGCTACAAGTCAGAAAAACTGGGGCCGAATGATTTCATGTTTCGAGTCTGAGAGTTAAGGCTGCGATCGGGCCGGAGTGACTAGTCAGGCCCGATCGATTGAAGAAAGGGGCGGGTTAGCCGACCAAGGCCTTGTTCAAATACTCATCAACCTTTTCAAGATATCCCATCGTCGTCAGCCATTTCTGGTCTGGGCCGACCAGCAAGGCAAGATCCTTGGTCATCCAGCCATCCTCGACCGTATCAACCGTTACCTTTTCCAAGGTTGTCGCAAAGCGCATCAAGGCCTCGTTGCTGTCCAACTTTGCCCGGTGCTTCAGCCCCCCCGTCCAGGCATAGATTGACGCCACCGAATTGGTTGATGTCGCTTTGCCCTTTTGATGTTCACGGAAATGACGGGTGACAGTGCCATGTGCCGCCTCAGCCTCCACGATTTTGCCATCGGGTGTCATCAGTACCGAGGTCATCAGACCAAGCGAGCCAAACCCTTGCGCTACGGTGTCTGATTGCACATCGCCGTCATAGTTTTTGCAGGCCCAGACATATCCGCCGGACCATTTCATGGCAGAGGCCACCATGTCATCGATCAGGCGATGCTCGTAGGTGATTCCCTTTGCCTTGAACAGATCCGCAAACTCTGCATCAAAAATCTGTTGGAACAGATCCTTGAACCGCCCGTCATAGGCCTTCAAGATTGTGTTTTTGGTCGACAGGTAAACCGGCCATCCCTTGAGCAACCCATAGTTGAAGGACGAGCGCGCGAAGTCGATGATCGAATCATCCAAGTTGTACATGCCCATGTACACGCCGGCTGAGGGGGCTGAGTACACGTCTTTTTCAATGACGGTGCCGTCTTCCCCGACGAATTTCATCGTCAGCTTGCCTTTGCCCGGGAAATGGAAATCGGTCGCGCGGTACTGATCACCAAAAGCATGGCGACCGATCACGATCGGTTTGGTCCAGCCGGGAACAAGCCGCGGTACATTTCGGCAGATGATCGGTTCGCGAAAAATGACGCCGCCCAGAATGTTGCGGATGGTCCCGTTTGGTGACTTCCACATCTGTTTCAGGCCGAATTCTTCGACCCGCTGTTCGTCTGGTGTGATTGTGGCGCATTTCACGCCCACGCCGTAGGTCTTGATGGCCTCCGCCGAGTCGATGGTGATCTGGTCGTTTGTGCGGTCCCGCTCTTCGATTCCCAGATCATAGTATTTAAGATCGATGTCCAGATAGGGCAGGATCAGTTTTTGCTTGATGAAATCCCAGATAATCCGGGTCATCTCGTCCCCGTCAAGTTCGACAACGGGATTTGCCACCTTGATTTTGGTCATATTCTGTCCTTTCGGAAATGAATGCGTTCGGTTCTGTCTATGCGAAGTTTCCTCGATAGAAAAGATGGCATGCGACGGTATACCAATTCATTAAAGCGGCTTGAAATATGCGGTTGTCTTGGTCTTGACCCATGACCAAAGGGCAGGCGCCCCGCGCGCAATCTTCACGCCGACCCGCGTTTCAAGTTGATCTGCCGTCACATTGTATGTGAGCCACGTACCGCCGCCAGATTTCAGATTGGCCATGACGGGCTGAACCCGGTCCAAGGACTTTGCAAAGATTGAATCTGGCGATTGCGCCGCCTCGAACTCTTCCCACAGCGCTTTCAGTTCGCCCCCTAAGTCATTAGGAAGAAGCCCAAAAATCCGCTCTGCGGCCTTTGCCTCGGCCAGTTGAGTGTCGGTGCTGCCATGCGCCAAACCATTTGCCGAATGGATCGGGACATCACCGACGTCAATTTCGACGAGATCATGGATCAGCAGCATCTTGATCACGCGGTTGAGATCAACCTGTGGTTCGGCTTGATCGGCCAAAATGAGGGCGTAAAGGGCCAAGTGCCAGGAATGTTCTCCCGAGTTTTCCGGACGTGACCCATCGACAAGCGTGGTGGCCCGAAGGACCGACTTTAACCGATCTGCTTCATTCAAAAAGGCAAATTGTGCCTCTAATCGTTCCGTCAATGCCCACTGCCTAACGGGGCGCTGGGTGCGGCCTTCCCACTTTTCTTTGAATCCAAGCTCCGCTCCAAGAACTCACGGCCCTTTTTTTCAGCCAGGATGACCTTGATGGCCGTATTGAAGGCTTCCTGCATCGTGGGTGACGTTTCGATCAGAACCTTCGAAACCTTGTCGTAAAACCGATCGTCATCAAGCTCGCCAAGGGCGTCACAAACATCCATCGCCAGCTTTGCGGCCAACTCATCAACCAATGCCATTTAACGCGTCGCCTCCGTTAACCTCCGCTTCACATAAGAGCTGACCGTATCGATCATCGGCTTCATGTGATGCTCTTCATCTTTAAAAAAGTGATCCGCGCCTTCAATTTCAGTATGGGTGACGGTGATGCCCTTTTGCTCGTGCAGCTTGCTCACCAAGGTGCGGGTGTCTTTGGGGGGCGCAACCTTGTCGGCAGTGCCATTTATCACCAAACCCGATGCAGGGCAGGGCGCCAAGAAAGAGAAATCATACATGTTCGCTGGCGGCGCGACGGAAATGAAACCTGTGATCTCGGGGCGGCGCATCAAAAGCTGCATCCCGATCCAAGCCCCAAAAGAGAACCCCGCCACCCAGCAATGTTTGGCATTTTGGTTCATGGCCTGCAGATAATCGAGCGACGACGCCGCGTCTGACAACTCTCCAATCCCCATGTCGTATTCGCCTTGGCTTCGTCCCACGCCGCGGAAATTGAAGCGAAGCACCGAGAAGCCAAGGTTGTAAAAAGCGTAGTGCAGATTGTAGACCACTTTGTTGTTCATCGTTCCCCCATAATTTGGGTGGGGATGAAGAACGATGGCGATTGGTGCATCGCGCTCTTTTTGGGGATGATAGCGGCCTTCAAGTCGCCCTTCCGGGCCCGGGAAAATCACTTCTGGCATGTTATCTGTCGCCTATTTGGAGCTAATTCTTGACGAAATCGCTCAGAGTTTTTAGAACCGTTCCAAAGACGCTGCTTCGTGCCCCTGCGGTCCATCCGGTTTTCAGGTAATGGGCAGGGGAAGCTACGTCAATCAATTTAGGCGGAAGAATTATGAAACTCTCGACCAAAGGTCGTTACGCGATGGTGGCTTTGGCAGATTTGGCCTTGGCGGATGGGGATGATTTGATGTCCTTGGCGGCGATTTCAAAGCGTCAAGACGTTTCACTGCCCTATCTTGAACAGCTTTTCGTCAAGCTGCGCCGGGCGGGTCTGGTCGAAGCAGTTCGCGGGCCCGGCGGCGGCTATCGGCTGGCGCGCAGTCCTGATTCCATTCGAATATCCGAGATCCTAGAAGCGGTGGAAGAAACGGTCGATGCGATGCACACTGGGGCAGGGGCCAACGGCGGACTGTCAGGCACCCGGGCCCAAAGCTTGACCAACCGTCTCTGGGAAAGCCTTTCGGCGAATGTGTTTGTCTTTTTGCACACAACGCGGTTGTCCGACGTCATCAGAAACGAATTGACGCCTTGCCCGGCGGTGCCGGCGCTTCTTCGGGTGGTGGACGAGTGAGCCGCATCTATCTGGACTGGAACGCGACAACACCTTTGCGGGAAGAAGCGCGGTTTGCGATGGTTTCCGCGATGGATATTCTGGGGAACCCGTCATCGGTGCATTCCGAAGGCCGTGCTGCAAAGAGCCTGATGGAAAAATCCAGGGCCAAGATTGCGACGGCACTTGGCGCCCATGGCGCTGACATCATTTTCACGTCTGGGGCGACAGAGGCCGCCGCTTTGGCCTGCGCGGGGCGGGGGCTTTTGGCAGGTGATATTGAACACGAGGCCGTATCGGCCTGGTGCCAGACCGACTTGGATGTTTCCCCGGCTGGAGACGTCATCGTCAAAGATCCAACAAAAAGCGCGCTGCAGATAGCCAACTCTGAAACAGGCATTGTGCAAACTTTGCCTCGTGGTCTGGCCGTGTCCGACCTGACGCAGGGCTTTGGCAAGTTGCCTTTGGCGTTTAACTGGCTTGGCTGCGATATGGGTTTGATTTCGGCACACAAACTGGGGGGACCCAAGGGGATAGGGGCCTTGGTGGTGCGCCGTGGTTTGGATGTCACCTCGCACTTGAAGGGCGGGGGGCAGGAAATGGGCCGGCGCGCGGGTACCGAAAACCTGCTTGGGATCGCAGGATTTGCGGCCGCCGCGGAGGCTGCGTCTGTCGATTTGGCCAATGGAATATGGGAAGAAGTTGCGGAAATTAGAAATATTCTAGATTCGGCATTGTCGAGCTTTGAATTTGAGACTATTTCAGTCGGGAAATCGGTTGAACGGTTGCCGAACACGTTGTGCCTGATCGCGCCCGACTGGAAAGGCGAGACTCAGGTGATGGCGATGGACCTTGCGGGCTATGCCGTTTCAGCAGGATCGGCGTGCTCGTCAGGCAAGGTAAAGGCCAGCCGGGTTTTGAAAGCGATGGGCTTTGGTGAAGAGCGGGCGGCACAAGCCATTCGCATTTCCATTGGCCCCGGAACGTCAAAAGATCAGGTTCTTCGATTTGCAGAGGCCTGGGGCAAAGAATATCGGCGCATCCGGCAGCGGATGATCTGAGGAAAGAGGGCGACATGGCCATGTTGGAAACCGAAGTGCGCGATGGGGTTGATCGGGAAACCGTCGAGGCCGTTCAAGCCATGTCTGGCAAGTACAAATATGGCTGGGAAACAGAAATTGAAATGGACTATGCCCCCAAGGGTTTGTCCGAAGATATTGTGCGACTGATTTCAAGCAAGAACGATGAGCCGGCGTGGATGCTTGAGTGGCGTTTGGCGGCCTATCGTCGCTGGGTCAAGATGGAAGAACCACATTGGGCGATGCTGGCGTATCCTGCGATCGACTACCAAGATCAGTATTATTATGCCAAACCAAAAAGCATGTCGGTCAAGCCCAAATCTTTGGAAGAGGTTGATCCCAAGCTGCTGGCAACCTATGCAAAACTTGGCATTCCCCTAAAAGAGCAGGCCCTGCTTGCCGGAGTGGAGGCCCCCGAAGGTGAACGCCGCGTTGCTGTGGATGCCGTTTTTGATTCCGTTTCGGTCGGGACCACATTCAAAGCGGAACTTGCAAAAGCGGGCGTCATTTTCTGCTCAATCTCAGAGGCGATCCGCGAGCATCCTGAGTTGGTGAAGCAGTATATCGGGTCTGTTGTGCCGCCGTCGGACAATTTTTTTGCCACGCTGAACTGCGCTGTCTTTACGGATGGATCGTTTGTGTACATTCCGCCGGGCACCAGATGCCCGATGGAACTGTCGACCTATTTCCGCATCAACGCGGAAAACACTGGCCAGTTCGAGCGCACCTTGATTATTGCCGACAAGGGCAGCTATGTCAGCTATCTTGAGGGGTGCACTGCGCCCAAGCGGGACACCCACCAACTGCATGCCGCGGTCGTTGAACTGGTCATTCTTGATGATGCCGAAGTAAAGTATTCCACAGTTCAGAATTGGTACCCGGGCGATGAGAACGGCAAGGGCGGCATTTACAACTTTGTGACGAAACGGGCCGATTGCCGGGGCGACCGATCAAAAGTGATGTGGACGCAGGTTGAAACCGGTTCCGCCATCACGTGGAAATACCCATCGTGCATCTTGCGCGGCGATGACTCTCAAGGAGAGTTCTATTCGATTGCCATTGCCAACAATGCCCAGCAAGCCGACACCGGTACGAAGATGATCCACCTTGGCAAGAACACCAAGTCGCGCATCGTTTCAAAGGGCATCTCGGCGGGGCGGGCACAGAACACCTATCGGGGTCTTGTGTCGATGCACCCAAAGGCCAAGAATTCGCGCAATTACACCCAATGTGACAGCCTGTTGATTGGCGATAAATGCGGGGCGCATACGGTTCCCTATATCGAGGTCAAGAACAACTCCAGCCGGGTAGAGCACGAAGCCACAACCTCCAAAGTGGATGAAGATCAACTGTTCTATTGCCGCTCTCGCGGCATGGATGAGGAAGAGGCTGTCGCCTTGGTCGTCAACGGCTTCTGCAAGGAAGTCTTGCAGGCCCTGCCGATGGAATTCGCCATGGAGGCGCAAAGCCTTGTTGCCATTTCACTTGAAGGCTCTGTCGGGTAAATCCGGCGAGTAAGGAACATCAATATGCTTGAAATCAATAACCTGCACGTCAAACTTGAAGAAGAAGACAAGGTCATTTTGCGCGGCGTCGACTTGAAAGTTGGCGCAGGCGAAGTCCATGCGATCATGGGGCCCAACGGATCTGGCAAATCGACATTGTCCTATGTGCTGTCGGGTCGTGACGGCTATACGGTGACGGACGGATCGGCCCAGCTTGATGGGCAAGAGCTGCTGGAGATGGAGCCTGAAGACCGCGCGGCGGCAGGTCTGTTTTTGGCGTTTCAATACCCCGTTGAGATTCCGGGTGTTGGCAATATGACATTCCTGCGGACGGCGGTGAACGCCCAACGCAAGAAGCGGGCGGAGCCTGAAATGTCTGCCGGTGAATTCTTGAAAGTCGTGCGGGAAAAAGCAAAAACCCTGAAAATCGATGCCGACATGCTAAAACGCCCGGTGAACGTTGGGTTTTCCGGTGGTGAGAAAAAGCGCAACGAAATCCTTCAGATGGCCATGCTGGAACCCAAGATGTGCATCTTGGATGAAACGGATTCCGGTCTGGACGTTGATGCGATGAAACTGGTTGCCGACGGTGTGAATGCGTTAAGAGGTGCGGGTCGTTCTTTTCTGGTGATCACGCACTATCAACGTCTTTTGGATCATATAAAGCCTGATGTGGTGCATATCATGTCCGCAGGCCGGATCATAAAGACCGGGGGGCCGGAACTGGCGTTGGAAGTGGAACACAATGGTTATGCCGATCTGCTGGCCGAGGTGAAGTAATGGCTGTTGCGCGCGCCAAGGATGTGGCCCTCGCCGCCAGGATAGATGGGCTTGATCTGCCGAAGGGTGGCTGGCTTGGGGAGGCGCGTTCCAAGGCAATGGACCGCTTGGTGGCCATGGGGCTGCCCACCAAGCGCGACGAATATTGGCGCTACACGAACCCTTCGAGCCTTGTTTCTGCTGGAGCCCCGACCTCGGCGGTCTTCAATCCGGACGATGAAACGCCTGCCTTTGACCAAATCGGTCGTTTGAAACTTGTTTTCGTGGACGGTGTTTTCGATGCATCGGCCTCAGATGATTTGGCGATGACAGGGGTCAGTATCGAATTGCTCTCTGACGTTGCAAAAACGGATATCCATTGGGCTCGGGATCTTTATGGCGTTTTGGAAACGCGCGGACAATCCCCGGTGGAACGCCCCTTGGCTGCCCTGAACAGCGCCTTTGCAACGGAAGGTGTTTTGATCCGCGTTTCGGCACGTGCGGCCAAACCCATACATTTGATTTATCACAGCAATTCAGTGACTTCCGATGTCATGCTTCACAACTGCGTTAAGGTTGAAGCCGGGGCGAATGTGACCCTTTTGGAATCGGGCCCGGCCGCTGCGCGCTTCATCCAGGTGATGGAAGTTGACGTGGCAGAAGGGGGCGTTTGTCATCACGTCAGAACTCAAGGCCGAAATCACGAACGCTGCGCGGCCACCCATGTGTTCGCAAGGCTCGCCGCAAAGGCGCGTTTCAAAAGCTTTACCGTGACGGCAAACGGCCGCCTGACGCGCAATGAAGCGGTGGTCGAACTGATCGGGGATGATGCCGCAGCCCATATCGCGGGCGCAGCGATGGGCGACGGTGATTTTCACCATGATGACACGGTGTTTGTGACTCATCAGGGAGAACGCTGTGAAAGTCGCCAAGTCTTCAAGAAAGTTCTGAAGAACGGCGCTATTGGTGTGTTTCAGGGAAAAATTCTTGTCAAACAAGGCGCGCAAAAGACGGACGGGTATCAAATAAGTCAGTGCCTTCTTCTGGATGAAGACAGCCAGTTTCTGGCAAAGCCCGAACTGGAAATATATGCCGATGACGTCAAGTGCAGTCATGGTTCGACCTCTGGTGCGATAGACGAGACGGCACTTTACTATTTGCGGTCGCGCGGCGTTCCCTTGAAGTTGGCGCAAAGCCTGATGGTTCTGGCATTTCTTGCAGCAGCGATCGACGAAATCGATGATGAACTTATTGCCACCGATATCCGCGAGCGCCTGCAAAATTGGCTTAGCCGGCACGAGCATTAGGGACTGAAAATGTCAGTGGTCGCCGATATTCTGGAAAGCTGGCGCAGACCTTCGGTTGTGATGCGCCGACATCTGATGCGCGGTCGTTCTGAACCTTTTGCCTTTACCTTTCTGATTGTTTTTCTGGTGGTTTGTTTGATCGCCCAATGGCCTGAAGCTGCACGAACAACAACCATGAACCCTGATATCCCGCTTCCGCCGCAGCTTTTGGGTCGGGCGATGGCGCTATTGGCAACGATCCCGCTTTGGTATGCGTTTGCGGCCTTGGGCGGTATCGTTTTGCGGACCTTAGGCCGGCAGGGCGTGTGGTATGAGGCGCGGATTGCGCTGTTCTGGGCCTTGGTGACGGTATCGCCGATGATCTTGCTTACGGGGCTTGTTGCTGGAATGATTGGGCCGGGGCCTCAATTGACAAGCGTCGGCCTTTTGACCTTTGGCTTGTTCGGGCTGTTCTGGGCGCTGAACCTTCGCGAAGCGGGGCGTCGTCATGAAGTTTGATCAAGAGACTGTTGTTCTTTTGCTTCGCGAAAGCATTTTGCGCCCCAGACAGGCCGTACGGCAGATTTTGACGGTTGGTGAGGGCCTTGGATTGGCGTTCATCGCCGTGGGCATCATGGCTATTCTGTCGGCCGCTATTTCGGTGATGCTAAGTTGGTTCTCTGCGCCGTCTGGCCAGCCGGACATGGACTATCTGCTCAATCGGCCATTTGTTTTGGCGGCGTTACAAGCGCTTGGAATGATCATATTCTCTGCCGTCGTTCTTGGGGTCGGGCGGACATTCAAAGGCAAGGGGCGTTTTGCCCAGATACTGCTTGTTGTCGCTTGGCTGGATTTCATCCTTCTTTTCTTGCAACTCGCGATGCTTTTACTCGTGCTTGCCATACCCGTTATGGGCGGGATCGTATTGATCGCGACAATGTGTCTGGCAACTTGGTTGCTGGCCAATTTCATCGCTGAAGTTCACGGATTTCAGTCCACGTTCGCCACGCTTGCTGTCTTGATCGGTGTCATGCTTTTGATTGGCATGGCCTTGGTTCAATTTTCTCCACCGATGTGAGATGCACCAATGTATGATGTCAACGCCGTCCGAAGTGATTTCCCTATCCTGTCGCGCAAGGTAAACGAGCGCCCATTGGTCTATCTTGACAATGGGGCGTCAGCGCAAAAACCGCGGGCGGTCATTGACGCCATGACCCATGCCTATGAACAAGAATATGCCAATGTTCACAGGGGGCTGCATTGGCTGTCAAATACGGCCACCGACAATTATGAAGCTGTTCGTGGCAAGATGGCCAAGTTTTTGAATGCACCGAATGAAGACACGATCGTTTTCACCACCGGTGCGACGGAGGGGATCAATCTGGTCTCTTACGCTTGGGCTGCGCCGCGGTTTCAGGCGGGTGATGAGATCGTTCTGTCCATCATGGAGCATCACGCAAACATCGTCCCGTGGCATTTTCTACGAGAGCGCCTTGGTGTGGTCCTGAAATGGGTCGATGTTGACGCGCACGGGGATCTGGACCCGCAAGCCGTTCTGGAGGCGATTGGTCCCCGCACAAAATTGGTGGCGATCACGCATATGTCCAATGTGCTGGGCACTGTCGTTGATGTTGCCGCCATTTGCGCGGGCGCCCATCAAATGGGTGTTCCGGTCCTGGTGGATGGATCGCAGGCGGCGGTGCATATGCCCGTGGATGTGCAAGCCTTGGGCTGTGATTTTTACGCTGTTACCGGACACAAGCTTTATGGTCCGTCAGGATCGGGTGTGATCTATATTTCGGCCGACCGAATGGCAGAAATGCAACCCTTTTTGGGGGGCGGGGACATGATCCGTGAGGTGACGCGCACCAACGTCGTGTACAACACACCGCCCATGAAGTTTGAAGCTGGCACGCCTGGAATTGTCGCCCAGATTGGATTGGGCGTGGCCGTCGACTACATGACGGCATTGGGCATGCAGAACATTTCAGCCCATGAAAAGGCGTTGCGCGACTATGCACAGGCCCGGTTGGGAAAGTTGCAATGGTTGAATATCCAAGGAAATTCGGACGCAAAGGGCGCGATCTTTTCATTTACAATGGCTGGCGCGGCACATGCCCATGATATTTCTACAATCCTTGACAAACGCGGGATTGCTGTGCGCGCCGGAACGCATTGTGCCATGCCTTTGATGGAGCATTTGGGCATATCGGCCTCGTGCCGGGCCTCCTTTGGGCTTTATAACACGATGTCGGAAGTGGATGCCTTGGTTGACGGATTGGAGTTCTGCCACGAGCTATTGAGTTGATTTTCCGTTGCCTTCTGATGCGTCTTGGCCTACATAAACGCCAGTTAGCACCCATAGCTCAGCTGGATAGAGCGTTGCCCTCCGAAGGCAAAGGTCGCACGTTCGAATCGTGCTGGGTGCACCACAAACGCTGATAATTCCCAAGTGATTGTGAAACCTTTTTCCACAAAATTTCTGGACCGATTTTCAGGGCTGATTTGTCAGTTCTTTGGCTTTTGATTGAATCAAGCTTCGCGTCGGCGGCCAAAGGCGGAGCGCCTCGCCAAACGCGGCCTGAACCTCTGGCATTTTGCCAGTTTTGCAAAGTCCTTCCACAAGACGCAACTGTACGCAAAGCGCGTGCGCTGCGAACATCCCGGTGGATCCGCAGAGCTTGTGAACGTCACGTCTGAGGTCATCGCCAGCTTGCGCCGTGTCCATCATGGTTGCGATTTGGGCAAGGTCTTTATCCGTGCTTTCAAGAAAAGCCCCGATGAGTCGCTGGCCTCGCGTGCTGCCCATCGTCTGAATGAGATCTTCGAAGATTTCCTGGTCAATCAGCGGTTCAGGAAGGGTAGGGGACGCAGACGGCGGGGCGGACACTTGCGGCTGCGCTTTTGCAAACCGTTCAATCACTTCGGCCAATACGCGGCCAGTGGTGGGTTTGAAGATCACATCCTGCATGCCAGCGTTTCGAAAACGGTCAACTTCCTCTGACAGGGCATGTGCCGTCAACGCGACGATGGGGGTTCGCTTTGAAGGACCATCGCCGTGCCTGATTTCCCCGGTCGCTTGAACGCCGTCAAGAACGGGCATCGAAATATCCATCAAGATCAGATCAAACTCGGTCTGTTCAGCCATCCTGACACCCTCGGCGCCATCATGGGCCTCTTGTATTTTGTGCCCCTGATTTGCCAATAACTCTCGAACAACCAATCGGTTAATCGGATTATCCTCGACAAGCAGTATTTTCATTGTCTGAGCGGGCTGAGGTTCGATCGAAGCTGTGTGTTCCAAGACTTTTTCGGGCTGGTCGGGGGGGGCAGTCTCATTTTCGACATGGTCCAAAGAGACCGGCAGGAGCACCGAAAATGTACTGCCGTTGCCCAAACTGCTGGAAAGGGAGATTTGCCCATTCAACGAATGAACGACACGGCGCGTGATCCCAAGGCCGAGTCCGGTTCCACCAACAATTCGCGAATAACTTGTGTCGAGCGTCACAAAATCCTCAAAGACCTTTTCGCTGTCTTCTTTCGCAATGCCGACACCCGTATCAATGACGTCTATAACTGTTCCCTTACTTTTTTCGTCCGGTGCAATGCGAACGGTTACTGTTCCGTTTCGTGTAAATTTTATTGCGTTTCCAATCAGATTGGTGAGGATCTGACGAACCATAAAGGGGTCAGTCTTTATCCATTTTTTACCGGTGAATTGCATTTCCAAAACAAGGGTGTTTCCGTGATTTTCGGCAATTTTTGCCTGGTTCGCGAAGACTTCGTCGACCATGCCTGCAAGATCAAATATCTGCGTTTGTGGAAGCATTTTACCGCTTTCCAGCAAAGAGATGTTCAAGACGTCTTCAACATGCTGCTGTAGAATCCTGCTTGAGATTTTCATGACGTCCAGCTGCTGTTTCTGTCTTTCGTCCAACCGCGAACTTTCCAACAGTTCAAGCATGCCAATCATCCCATTGAGAGGGGTGCGCATCTCGTGACTCATGACGGCTAAAAGTTTGGCCTTTGCCCTTTCGCCGGCAAGCGCATCATCGCGCGCCTTGACCAACTCAGCTTCATTGGCGACCTGGATGGAAACGTCGCGCAAAAAAGAGACAAAGAAATCTTCGCCATTTGCCAATACCTTTGAAATGGCCACTTCAATTGGGAATGTTCTGCCTTTTGCATGCTTTGCCTTCAACCGAAGGCGGCCCGCCCCCGTGACCCGCAGCTCTCCCGTCGTCTTATAGCGTTTCATTCCATGGTCATGAGCCGACCGATACTCATCCGGAACGATCAGTTCTGCCATATCCTGCCCCATGGCTGTTGAGCGAGGAATGCCAAAAACGTCGCTTGCTGACCCATTGAATTCAACCACCCGACCGTCCGCATCAACGACAATGACGGCATCCAGGGCCGTTTCAATGATGGCTTCCAATCGAGCAAGGGTTTCAAGTTTTTCAGTGGTGGCGCGGCGTGTGTTTCTTCCCAAAATCAACAGAACCGCCAGCATGGTTATCAAGATGATAATCAGAATAAGCGTCAATACTCCGGCAGATTTCAAGGTTTCGGCGACATCCAAGCGTTCGGAATCTGAAATTGCGGCCAGAACTTTTAGACCCATCAATGTGAGATTACGAACCGACTTTCGAACCTCGCCCGATTCATCCTCTAATTTCGAAAGCGACGCCCTCAGATCGTCGTCCGGGCCGTCGATCAATGGTTGAACAGCCGTTAACCAAGATCTTATCGCCTTCAGATGGGCCGAAAACTGACTGTCAGTTTGCGCCTTGATAAATACGGCGCTGGTTTCAAAGGTCGATATACGACTAAAGAAGACGTCGTACCGCTCTCGCACAGTGGAAATAGGGATCTTGAACGCGGCCGCTTCATATAGCGAGTTTCGGAACGCTAAAAACTCGACATCTGCCTGCGCCAACGTCCATTGGACAGCATCCGAGGAGGCAGAGTTTTGCGAATCGATCTTCCGCGCAACGTCAAAGTAAAGAAAACCCGTTGCCATCATGCAAACGAGGATAACAAATGCTGTTATCCCCGGATGAAGGCGATCAAAGACCGCTCCGGAGGATCTGGATCCTTTGTCCACCGCCTACTCCCGCAGTTTTCAGGGTAAAATCTCTATTCTTGCAAGTTGCCATATCGAGCGTGAATAAACCACCTCAGTCCGATAATCAGGGTTGGAGTCGTAAGGGTAGACCAACCAGAGCGGACCCTTGTCGCGCACGGAAATCTCTTTTCCGTTTACCAGATATGCAAGAATTGGGCCGCCCACGACTGCGTCTGAAACGGGCACCTCTGCGGCATAATCATTGACCGCAATCATTGAAAGGGATCCGGCAGACACGCCAAGCGTATCCAGAAGATCCTTTAGAAGGACCCCCGTAAACTCGGTTCCACCCTCGGTCCAAACTGTCGTTGTGGTAAAGGATGTTTGGGGAAGGGACGTCAGCATGGCAAGATCAAAGACAGCTTCCTTGCCGTCGTTGCTTAGCGGGACATCCCCAGAAACGCGCAAAATTGGGTCTCCTGTGGGCGCAGGTAGAGATTGTGCGAGGCCAAGCGTTGCAGTTGAAAGAATAACTGCGATTGTAAGAACCATCCGCCGTGTTGCTAGTTTCATCCCAAATTCCTAACCTGAGTACATCCGACCGGCCCCCTTGTGTCATATCCCTATGCGAAACTCATCGACTAAAAAGCATATGTGTATATACTTATGGATATGTTGGTGCCGTTTTCAGTGAAAAACCTATGCGTACGCATACGTGCAATTTCGCAAGTTTGGGATTACTCATCTAAAAGAGGAAGCAAGATCTGCCAAAGTCCGTTTTGCCATACTTTGGACCGGTTTATGTGACTTGCTGCACCGATAGGACACTATGGCGCGGCCCTAAAAGTACGCGGTGTATACGTAAGATGAAAGAAGACTGTTCATGAGATTGCTTGTCGCAGATGACCACGATTTGGTCCGGGAAACGATTGTTGCATTTTTGCAAAACGAAGGATTTGAGGAGGTTCTGCAGGCCTCAAATCTTGAGGCAGCTCTCTCGCTGGTCGCCACATCGGGCTGTTTTGATCTGGCTCTGATCGACTACGATATGCCCGGCATGAACGGACTTGAGGGCCTGAAAAAGATGATGTTGGCAAATGACGGTCGTCCTGTGGCCTTGATGTCAGGGGCCGCGACGCCGCAGATCGCGGAACAAGCTTTGGCGATGGGGGCCTCAGGCTATGTGCCTAAAACGCTCAGTTCAAAGTCGATGGTCGCCGCGGCGCGCTTTATGGTAGCAGGGGAAACCTTTGCGCCTATGTCATTGATGAAACGAGAAATCCCCAAGAATGAAATGCAACTTTCCCCTCGGGAAGTTGATGTTCTGCGCGGCATTTGCGACGGCAAGTCGAATAAAGAAATCGCGAGAGACTGTGAGCTGCAAGAGGTGACGGTCAAACTTCACGTCAAGACCATGAGCCGGAAGTTGGGTGCGAAAAACCGAACTCATGCTGCGATGATCGCACGCGATCGGAAGTTGTTGTAATCGGTTGAATGTTACCGTGGCGTTGTCCAAACGACCCATCGTCTGTAGTGCAAAGAGTGAGTGGCAGTAACCTCGTGTCTGGCATCTGTATTTCGCATAATCAATATTATGTAAAATATAGAGATAGAACCGCGGCTGTCAGCCTGTGAAAATCCCGTAAATACAGACAATCCACCCAAAAGCGCACCCTCGACATCCCTTGGGCGCAATGGAATAATCTTTAGATAGAACCCATAACAAACGGTCTATGGAGCAGATAACGTGACGGACCTATTGCAGTTGGTCGTAAGGATCACAACAGCTTCAAATGCGGATGAGGCGTGGAAACTTGGAACCGCTTTTTTTGCCAGTCTGGGCTTTCAACGGGTGAACTACGGGTTTACTCGTTTTCGCAGTCTGCGGTCTGTCGGTGATCCAGATGATGCACTTTTCCTGTCAACTTGCGATTCTGATTATGTAAATCGATATTTTCGGGGAAAGTTCTTTGCCCGGACGCCGGTCTATCATTGGGCAGAACGGAATGTTGGGGCTTGTACCTGGGCTTGGGTGAAAGTGGCCGCGCTTGAGGGGCGATTGACCCATGACGAACTGGCATCTGTCAAAGAAAATCAAAGAATTGGTGTCACCTCCGGTATTACCATCAGCTTTCCCGAGAACTCGGTAAGATCAAAAGGGGCTTTGGGACTGATTGCCGATATCGGGATGTCAGACCAAGATGTCGAAGACATTTGGGCCAAATCTCGAAACGAGATTGAATCTGTGGCGCAAGTTTTGCATCTGAAGTTGATCCAATTTCCAATCGCGAGTGGTACCCGCCCCCTGACGCAGCGGCAGCGCGAGGTTCTTGAGTGGGTCGCGGATGGAAAGACATCCCAAGATGTCGCGACCATTTTGGGGATTTCAACGGCCATGATAGAAAAGCACTTACGCCTCGCGCGCGAAGTACTTTGTGTTGACACAACCACGCAAGCTGTCGCCAAGGCGGCTCTTTTGAATCTTATTTTCAATTCGGATCCAGAAGGTCAGGATCGCGTTGCCATCGCGGCTGGGTAGGGTTTCCCTTACTTTTGAACGTGGGGCATTTGGGCCAGTATCGCGACGTTCCTAGAGTGGTGGCGAAAGCCATAGGAAAGTTAGGCAAGGTCTTGTGCATTTTCACACGCACTTTGCCTAAAGTCGGAAAGTGCGGCCTCGTATTCTCGAGGCCGCACCCCTAATTGCTCTTGCTCTCATCCCCGTGTGCAAGCGCATGAGCGGTGGTTTCTTAGCGAAGCCACCGCCTGTGGGGCCCCAAAAATGAAAAGGGCCGCACGGGTGTGCGGCCCCTTCCCCATAAGGTGTTTAAGATCAGCCCTTGACCATGCTCGCGACTTCAGCCGCGAAATCTTCAGCTTTCTTTTCGATGCCTTCGCCGACGGCGAGCCGAACAAAACCCACAACTTCCACGCCAGCGTCTTTGGCAGCCTGGCCCACGGTGATATCGGGGTTGATCACGAATTGTTGGTTCAGCAAGGTCACTTCGCTGAGGAACTTTTTCATCCGACCCGGAATGATGTTGTTCTGAATGACAGCTTCACGCTTGGGTTTTGCCGAAGCGGCATTTTCTTCCAGCGCCTTGGATGTTTGCACCGCCAATTCACGTTCGATGACAGATTGATCCATCTCCGCCTCCGACAGCGCCATCGGCGATGTGGCAGCGACGTGCATCGCGATCTGTTTTGCGATGCCGTTATCGGTTCCCTTTACAGCAACAAGAACGCCAATACGGCCAAGGCCGTCTGCCGCAGCGGTGTGAATATAAGACGCAACAGAATCACCTTCGATCGATGCCATGCGGCGCAGGGTGATATTCTCACCAATCAAGGCAACCGCATCCAGAACCTGATCTGCGCCCGTCTTGCCGCCCATATCCATGCTGCGCAAAGCGTCGATATCAGACGCCTTCAGGGCAGATGTGGTCAGACCCCGAACAAGTGTTTGAAAATCGGCGTTTTTTGCCACAAAATCGGTTTCCGAGTTCACTTCAACGGCAACGCCGCGTCCGCCAGAAACGGCAACGCCAACCAAACCTTCAGCAGCCACGCGGTCTGCCTTTTTTGCGGCCTTTGCCAGGCCCTTGGTGCGCAACCAATCAACGGCTGCCTCCATGTCGCCGTCTGTTTCGGTCAACGCCTTCTTTGCATCCATCATGCCTGCGCCAGTGGAATCGCGCAGGTCTTTCACCATCGCTGCTGTGATGTTCATGTCATATTCCTCAAGATTTGGGTGACCCCGGCGGACCCTATCGCCGCCGGGTTACACTTTTGCGTCAAAAGGCCTTAAGCCTCGACAGCTTCTTCAACAGGTGTTTCGTCCAACGCGCCAAGATCCACGCCTGCGGCGCCCATCTGAGCGGACATGCCGTCCAAAGCCGCGCGTGCGATCAGATCGCAGTACAAGGCAATCGCGCGGGCCGCGTCGTCGTTGCCCGGGATCACATACTCAACACCCTTGGGAGAGTTGTTGGTGTCCACGATACCGACAACGGGAATACCCAGCTTTTGCGCTTCAAGAATGGCCAAGCCTTCTTTGCCCACGTCGATCACAAACAGCAAATCCGGGGTTCCGCCCATCTCACGGATACCGCCCAAGGAAGCTTGCAGCTTGCCTTGATCGCGTTCCATATTCAGGCGCTCTTTTTTGGTCATGCCTTCAGCACCGGCAGCCAAAAGCTCGTCGATTTGCTTCAAGCGCTGGATTGACTGGGAAATGGTTTTCCAGTTGGTCAAGGTGCCACCCAACCAGCGGTGGTTCATGTAGAATTGGGCACATTTTTCAGCGGCTTCTGCGACTGGCTTTTGCGCCTGACGCTTTGTACCGACGAACAGAATGCGGCCGCCCTTGGCGACGGTGTCGCGGACAACCTTCAATGCTGCATCGAGCATTGGGACGGTTTGCGTCAGATCAAGAATGTGGATGCCATTGCGATCCCCGTAAATGAACTCTCCCATGCGGGGGTTCCAACGTTGGGTCTGGTGGCCATAGTGAACGCCAGCTTCAAGCAACTGACGCATGGAAAACTCTGGAAGAGCCATGTCATATTCCTTTCCGGTTTAAACCTTGGCAAAGCTGTCTCAGGGCATGGGCCCCAACCGGCGGACGTCGCGGGATTTCTCCCCGTTCGGCCCAAGCTTCGCCTGTGAAGTGCGCTTCCTTTAGACGGTCCTTACGCCCCGAGCAAGGCCCCCTCCCCCTAAATTTGGAACGAAAAGGGCCAATTTCCGCTGATATTGTCGGTTTTTTGGGTTCGAACATCCCTTGCGCCCGTTCCAAGCTTGGGCGATGACTAATCGCATGACATCGATTACTTCTGACATCTTGTGCATCGGTTCGGTCTTGTGGGACATTATCGGCCGATCTCCGACCTCGATGCGACTGGGCTCTGACGTACCGGGCCGGATATCGCGGCTGCCGGGCGGCGTTGCGATGAACATTTCCATTACACTGGCCCGGTTTGGCGCGCGCCCTGCCCTGCTCACCTCTATCGGCCGCGACCCTGAGGGGGATGATCTGATTGCCGCCTGTGAGCGTTTGGGATTGATCACAGAACATGTCTACCGGTCTGATGACCTGCCAACGGACAGATATATGGCGATAGAAGGCGCAGGTGGCTTGATTGCAGCCATCGCCGACGCCCATTCGTTAGAGGCCGCCGGCGACAAGATTTTGCGCCCTCTGGCAGATGGCAGGTTGGGCACGGGCGAGCGGCCATGGACGGGTGCCATTGCCTTGGACGGCAATTTGACCGAACACCTTTTGGCCCAGATTTCATCTTCGCCCCTGTTCGCCAAGGCTGACCTGCGTGTTGCCCCCGCCTCTCCGGGGAAGGCAGAGCGGCTATTGCCACTGCTGACCCAACCCAACGCGACCCTTTATGTGAACTTGGAAGAAGCCAATATTCTGACGCGGCGCGCTGCACAAACGGCCCCTGAGGCCGCCCAGCACCTTCTTGATCGGGGCGCTGCCCGTGTTTTGGTCACCAACGGCGGTAAGCATTGCGCCGATGGGACAAAGGACAAAGGCGTTATTTCCGATTCCCCGCCGCCCGTCATGGTCGCGCGGGTCACCGGGGCTGGCGATACCTTTATGGCGGCCCATATCATGGCCGAACGGCGCGGCGAAGACCGCAGGCTCGCGCTCGCGTCCGCCCTTCGTGCTGCGGCAACATATGTTTCTGGAGAAATCGGATCGTGACTTTGCCCCTGTATTTCTCTCCCGAAGTGGCCGAAGCGCGAGCGAACGGTCAGCCCATCGTCGCGCTTGAATCCACGATCATTACGCATGGCATGCCGTTTCCGCAAAACGTGCAAACAGCCCGCCGCGTTGAGGCAGAGGTGCGTTCGTGCGGGGCAACACCCGCCACGATGGCCCTGATGGGCGGACGTATTCACGTCGGGCTGACATCGGATGAATTGGACGCTCTTGGTCAATCAAAGGATGCCGCCAAGATATCGCGGGCTGATCTTGCGGCCTGTCTGATTTCGGGCAGAACGGGCGCCACCACGGTCGCCGCAACGATGATTTGCGCCCATCTTGCGGATATTTCCGTTTTTGCCACCGGCGGCATCGGCGGGGTGCATAGAGGAGCCGAAAGCAGCTTTGATATTTCGGCAGACCTGACGGAACTTGCCGCGACCCCTGTCACGGTTGTTGCGGCTGGGGCCAAGGCGATCCTGGATCTTCCCAAAACCCTTGAATATCTGGAAACCTTGGGTGTGCCGGTCATCGCTTTCGGTCAGGATGACTTTCCGGCGTTCTGGTCGCGCCAGTCGGGGCTGCGCGCGCCGCTGCGCATGGATACCGCGGCTGAAATTGCGGCTGCGCAATTGATGCGAACAGCATTGGGAATACCCGGCGGACAATTGGTTGCGAACCCGATCCCCCTGCACGCCGAAATTCGGCGCGAGACGATCATGCCCGTCGTTGAACAGGCCCTACGCGATGCGCAAAGTAACGGTGTGGCGGCCAAGGCCGTGACCCCGTTCTTGCTTCAACGGATCTTTGAATTGACCAAGGGTGCCTCTTTGGTTGCGAATGTCGAACTTGTGCTGAACAATGCACGCCTTGGTGCGGCCATAGCCATCGAAATTGCGAAACAAAAATAGTCAGATCTGCGAACGGCAGACGCCAGTTGTGACGCCGCTGGTCGGGTGCTGCGGTCTTGTGATCTGCCTTCTTGTATCCCCGCAGCCCAAAGCCTAAAACAACTGATACAGTCAATCGGGAACCAAAATGTCAGAAATCGACCCCACTCGGCGCTCTATATTTGGGGCTTTTCGGTCGTCGTTTCTGACCGGACTGGTCGTTGTATTGCCGGTGGGTCTGACCATTTATGTGGTTTGGGGCGTCATTGGATATATTGACGGTTGGATTTTGCCGCTGATCCCTACGTCGTATCAGCCCGAAGCCTTGATGCATCGTGTCTTTGGCCCGCAGTCAAATTTTCCGGTGCGCGGCGTCGGGGTTTTGGTGTTCCTGTTCTTCACCGCCTTCGTTGGCTGGCTTGCGCGCGGGCTTATTGGACGCACCATTATGCGCCGTGCCGAAGGGCTGGTCGACCGTGTGCCACTGGTTCGGTCCGTCTATTCGGGTGTGAAACAAATCACCGAAACGTTCTTTACCAAGACCGAAAAAAGCTTTGACCGGACCTGTCTGGTGGAATTTCCTCGGCCCGGTTATTGGGCCATGGGAATGGTTGCGACCAGTCCCAAAGGAGAAATCGCGGCAAAACTGCCCAAAAGCGACGGCATGGTGGCCGTATTTATTGGACTGACGCCGATGACCTCGGGCTTTTTGGTCTTTGTCCCCGAGAAAGACGTTATCTTCCTTGATATGCGCGCGGACGATGTTGTGAAACTGATTGTATCGGCCGGTCTTGTCTATCCGGTTCAAAAAGATCAGATCGCCGCCGCGATTGCGGCAAGGTAGGCTTTCTAATCGTTTGGCCAAATTGAGCTTTTAATCCAGCCTTCGAAGCGTTGACCTTCGCCGCACGGAGATTGAACCATTTTGCACATAAACATCGCGGTGCCGCTCACATCGCGGTCCAGCCCCCATCAATCGAAATCGTGGTCCCCGTCACCTGATCAGCAGCGGGCGAGGACAGATACACCACCGTCCCCCCGATTTGTTCCACTGTCGCAAATTGGCGGGACGGTTGGCGCAGCAGCATGACGTCGCGGATCACGGTTTCTCTGTCCATTCCATGCACCTTCATCTGATCAGGGATCTGCGCCTCGACCAACGGGGTCAAAACGTATCCCGGACAAATGGCGTTGCAGGTGATCCCCTGCCCCGCCGTTTCGAGGGCGATGGTTTTTGATAAGCCCACCACGCCATGCTTGGCCGCGATATAAGCTGATTTAAAGGGTGACGCAGTCAACCCGTGTGCAGAAGCGATGTTGATCACCCTGCCCCATCCCCTGTCTCGCATTCCCGGCAAAGCGGCCGCAGAGGTGTGAAACGCCGAGGATAGGTTGATCGCAAGGATCTGGTCCCACTTTTCAACCGGAAACTCTTCAACAGGGGCGACAAATTGAATGCCTGCGTTGTTTACCAGAATGTCGCAGCCCCCTGCGACTTGGATCAAGGATCGGCAGTCAGCGCCTTTTGACATGTCTGCACAAATGTACCGAACGGAAACGCCATGTGCCGCTGCCAAGGACGCGGCAAGGGCATGATCTTCGTCACGATCGGTGAAGCTGTTAAGAACAATGTCAGCCCCTGCCTTGGCCAATTCAATTGCGACCCCAAGGCCGATGCCAGAGTTGGACCCGGTGATGACCGCAGACTTCCCATGCAGTTGCCGATCAGATGACATAGAACACTCCAATTACCATGAAGTGAAACCTTAGCGCAGGCCCGCCATAAACAGAAGGCATCAGGCCGCGAGGGCGCTATGATAATCCTCAAAGGGCACCAGAAGCGATGCCTTCGATCCCAACTGTGCCCGCAACAAGGCCTTGGCTTCTGGTACGGTCAATAGGGGCCGATAACTTTGCATTTTCAGCATCGCGCAATTGCCCACCGCATTAAGATTCAAGCTTCGGCCTAGGCCTTTTCGTGTTTGTGTTCCCAGAAATAAGCTTTCGGCGGCAATTCCGTTTGCGCAGACCACTTCATGGTCGTCAAACAGCAGGTTATACATGGGGCGCGCGTCAACCAACGTCGCCCCAAAGCTTAAAAACACGGACGCAGGAACCAAAACCTCATAGCTGTCAAACCAAAGCAGGCACAAGGGACCGGCCACCAGAAGACGATGCTGAAGCGACAAATACAGACCCTCTACAAGCACCATCTGCGAGTCCGCGTCGCTGCAGACAAGCCTGCGCAGGGGTTTGAAACGGCCGTCGTGTGTCAAGACAAGATCGCCTTGAGCCAAGGATTCGATCCTGCGCTGCCCAGTGGCCGTGGCAATCAACGTTCCCTCGGCAAAACACAAAACGGCGTTTGAGAGGGTGTTAACCGCAAAGGCTTCCCAACCTGAAGCAGACTCGTTCAAGGTTCCCATCGGAACTGAATAATACTGAACGGTTCCTTCCCCATAGGTATAGCTGAAGCCTGTGGTCAATTTCCCTTCGGCGCCTGCAGGTGTGGCCAGAACGATGGCATCAGGTGGCAGCGTTTCGGTTACGATGGACGCGGCGGAAGATGGTTTTTGACCATCGAGTGTGGCGTCATTTACCCCCTCCATCGGACCGGAAGAGAGGGCAAGTTCCCCCGCCTTGGTCAGGTCGATGTCATAAACCGGTTCCGAATACACCTTAAGGTTGGTTCCTGGCAGAATTGCGGTGGGGTTTTGCGTGGCGGCGGAACTGTCGAAGATGACAAGGTTCATGCCAGATTTTACGGCCGCGGTTATGGAAGGTACTGCCGACACAAACTCGTCAGTGTACCGCGCACCACTGTCGTTCCAGACATAAAGGACATCGATACGTGCCAACACATCGGGCGAGAAATCCGTAATGCACAAGGGTTCGTTGCCAGACATTTTGATGTCATCGGCTTGGGCATCGATGCCCTGACCATCCGATACGGAGTAATACCCAACAAGTGCCATACAAACCACCACATACGAACGGAACGGGCAGTATCCTTTCGAATAGTGGCGAAAGCGTGAAGCGCCAAAAAAAAACGCCAGCACAAGGCTGGCGTTCAGTTATTGAGGCAGGTTTCATACAGGCAAGAAACCTATCGAGCAGTGAGTCCCTTATAGCCTTCCCCGAAGCGCTCTCCAAGTTAAAAGTTTGAAATGCCCGCAAAGCCCCCTTAGGCTAAGCGTCATGTAGGACCCAAACAGAAGGATTGTCGCCGGAATGAAACAGGGAGTTTTTGCGTATTTTCACTCCGCCACGCTTGCTGCAGCCCTTGTTTTTTTGGGCTCTTCGGCGGGCGCTGAGCCCAAACACGGCATAGCTATGTATGGCGAACCCGCCCTACCACAGGATTTTGTGTCTTTGCCTTACGCCAACCCGGATGCGCCCAAAGGGGGACGAATCATCTTTGGCGAAGCGGGAGGGTTTGATTCGATGAACCCATTCATCGAAAAAGGCCGCGCACCGGCCGGGATTTCTTTGCTGACAATTGAAACACTTCTGGGCCGTTCTTACGACGAGGCCTTCTCTCTTTATGGGGTTTTGGCCGAATCGGTCGATACGGATGAGGGTCGGACCTACGTTGAATTCACCCTGCGCCCAGAGGCAAAATTTTCGGACGGATCGCCAGTAACGGTCGAGGACGTTCTATGGTCGATGGAAACCTTGGGCACGATTGGCAGTCCGCGCTATGCTGCGGCGTGGAAAAAAATTGCAAGCGCCGAGCAGACCGGTGAGCGGTCAGTGAAATTCACCTTCAACACAGTTGACCGCGAATTGCCTCTTATCCTTGGCCTGCGGCCCATTCTTCAAAAAGCCCAGTGGGAAGGCAAGGATTTTACGGCCACCAGCTTTGAGGCCCCGATCGGTTCTGGTCCGTACACGGTCAGCAGTTTTGATCCCGGCACGACAATCACCTTCCAGAAAGATCCCGATTGGTGGGGAGCAAACCTGAATTTCTATCGGGGCATGCACAATTTTGATGAAATCAAATATGACTACTACGGAGACGGAACCGTGGTGTTCGAGGCCTTCAAGGCGGGTGAGTTTTCAACCTACCGCGAGTCCAACCCGGCAAAATGGGCCAGCAATTATGACTTTCCAAGTGTTGCATCTGGCGATGTACTAAAAGCAGAAATTCCGCATCAACGGCCTTCCGGGATTGAAGGATTTGTGATGAACACCCGTCGGCCCATGTTTGCAGATTGGCGCGTTCGCCAAGCCATGATTGAAGCCTTCAATGCAGAATTCATCAATACGACCCTGAATGGGGGCGTCAATCCTCGCATCCAATCCTACTTTTCAAACTCGGATCTGGGTGCGCCTGCCGGTGCGCCCGCGACAGGTCGGGTCGCAGAACTGCTCAGCAGTGTCAAAGACAGTCTGCTTCCCGGCGCCATGGAGGGTTATGCCGTCCCGATTTCGGATGGAACTGAGACCAATCGTGCAGGATTGCGCGCTGCCACTGCACTTTTGGAAGAAGCTGGCTGGACTTTGAAAGACGGCACTTTGGTAAATGCCTCGGGCGAACCATTTGCCTTCGAGATCCTTCTTCAACAAGGACAAGATGATGCAACGGCGATTGCAAATATCTACACCGAAGCGCTGAAGCCACTTGGTATCGCGGTGAAAACAACGGTCATTGATCAGGCACAGATGAAAGACCGCACGACAAATTACGATTTTGACATGACCTACTATATCCGCTCGTTGTCCCTCTCTCCGGGAAATGAGCAGACTTTGTATTGGGGATCCGCCGGCGTGACAGAGCCTGGAACCCGCAACTGGATGGGAATGAACTCTCCTGCCGCTGAGGAAATGATCAAGGCGATGTTGTCTGCGAAAGACCACGAAGAGTTTGTGAACGCCACGCAAGCCCTTGACCGGATCTTGATCTCTGGTCGCTACGTCATTCCGTTTTGGTATTCACAAGTATCGCGAATGGCGCATGCGAAACAATTGCATTACCCAGACAAATTGCCGATTTATGGGGACTGGCTTGGCTTTCAGCCGGAAGTCTGGTGGTTTCAGGAGTAGGCAATGCGCAAGCTGACGATGATCATGCTGTTTGTCCTGTCGGGCTGCAATACGGTTGCGGGCATCGGTTATGACATCTCTGGCGGGGCAGAAACGGTCGGAGGATGGTTTGGAGGTTAAATCGGCGCCCGCCAGTGGGCAGTTGACCACTGGCGGGTTTTCTTGGATTAAGCCTTCAACCTAAGCCTAAATGAAACCAGTGACCGACAAGCGTTCGAAGGGCCAACCATGATCCGTCTTGATATTTTCTCTGATCCGGTTTGTCCTTGGTGTCTGGTTGGCAAGGCTAATCTTGACCGCGCACTTGAATCGCATCCGGAACATCCTTTTGCGATTCAATGGCACCCTTTTCAGTTGAACCCGACCATGCCGATGGAAGGGGTCGATAAAGTTACCTATCTGGAAGAGCGCTTTGGCGGCCCCGGAAAAATGGCAGCCATCAATGCTCGTTTAAAGGAATTTGCGGCCAATGCCGGGGTTGAATTGAACCCAGAGACGCCAAAACGCATTCCCAATACGTTGAACGCCCATCGATTGATTCATTGGGCCGGCCTAGAGGGGCTTCAGTCCCTTGTCGTGTCGGCCTTGTTTCGTGCTTATTGGAAGGAAGGGCGCGATATCGGCAATTTGCCCGTGATTGCAGATATTGCGGCGGGCTGCGGCATGGACCGCGATGTGACCTTTCGTCTTTTGCAAAGCGATGCCGATACCGATGATATCATGGCCCGCGATGCCGATGCTCGGGCCAAAGGTGTCAGCGCTGTACCAACCTTCCTGATCGCGCAGCAATACGTCGTGTCGGGCGCTCAGCCTCCGGACGTTTGGCACAAGGTGATTTCAGAACTGGTCGACAAGACAAAGGCCTCCTGAATGTCACAGTCAAAACCGATGCATCAGGGCGAGTTTATCGCGCTTCTTGCCCTGTTGTTTTCAACGGTCGCCCTGACAATTGATGCAGTCTTGCCTGCCCTGCCGCTCATCGCGCAAACTCTCTCGCCCGACGATGAAAACCGGGCGCAATTGGTCATCACCTCTTTTGTTTTTGGGATGGGGATAGGGACGCTTTTTGCCGGCCCGCTGTCCGATCGTTTTGGGCGCAAGATCGTCGTCTTGCTCGGACTGTTGGTTTATGCGGTTGCGGCGGTCATGTGCTATGCGTCCCAAAGTTTGGAATGGTTGTTGGCGGCGCGCATCCTTCAGGGGGTAGGCGTTGCTGCGCCAAGAACGGTCAGCCTGGCCATCGTGCGCGATCTGTATTCAGGGCGCGAGATGGCAAAAATCGTCTCTTTTGCCCAAATGATATTCACCACAGTTCCCGCCATCGCGCCGCTTTTGGGCCTTGGGATGATTTGGTTGGCCGGATGGCAAGCGATTTTCTTGGGCTACTTGGGGTTTGCTGTTTTATGCGCGGTGTGGTTCGGGCTGCGTCAGCCGGAAACCCTGCCAAAGACTGCACGGCGGTCAATTTCCGCGGGCGCACTTTGGACTGCTACTAAAGCAATGTTTCGCGCCCCAGGCACCACGGTGTCGATCTTGGTGCAATCTTTGACCTCTGCCATGTTGTTCAGCACGCTTTCTTCGATCCAAGGGATCTTTGAACAGCATTTTGATCGTGCAAGCACTTTTGCCTTGTGGTTCGCCTTGATCGCGATCATTTCAATCTCAGGCTCTTTTCTGAATTCACTGGTGGTCATGAGACTGGGGATGCGCCGCGTGCTTTTGATCACTTATGCCCTGCAATTGGGATCATCGGCCTTCATTTTGGTGGTGTTTGAATTTGACCTTCTATCTGCACCGTTCAACTTCGCGCTCTTTATCGTTTGGGCGATCGGTTTGTTTGCCATGATGGGCACGACGATGGGAAATTTGAACGCCTTGGCGTTAGAACCCTTGGGATATATCGCCGGGTTGGTGGCGTCTGTCATGTCCAGTATCTCAACCGTCATTTCAGTCTTGATCGCCATCCCGGTCGGGCTGAGTTTCAATGGAACGCCCCTGCCGCTGATTGCAGCGGTCACGATCTTTGCCGCGCTGTCGTTGATCCTTGTACGCTTTGGGCTGCAAGAGGGTCAGGCCTAGACTTTTGTTTTCGCTTTGCCGATCTTCACCTTTTCCGCCAGATCGCGTGCAATGTTGAAGGCCCCTTTGATGCGATCGCTTTCTGTCTTCATCTCACCTTGCAGGACGATCTTGTTGCCCTGAACCTTGGCGGCAGCGCCCTGTTCACGAATAAATTCAACAAGTCCCGCCGGATACGCGAATTTATCGTTGTGGAACTGCACCGTCGCCCCTTTGGGCCCCACGTCCAGTTTCCGGATCCCGGCCCGCTTGCACATGGCTTTTATGCGCACAATCACCATCAAGGTGTTCACTTCTTTCGGAAGCGGGCCAAATCGATCAATCAATTCGGCTGCAAATCCTTCAAGTTCGGACTTGGAACCAAGCGAGGACAGACGGCGATACAGACCCAGCCGGATATCGAGATCTGGAATATAGGCATCCGGGATCATCACTGGAACACCCAGATTGATCTGCGGTGACCAACCATCATCCACCTGCGTCAAACCCGAAAGTTCGCCAGACTTGATCTTGGCGATCGTTTCTTCCAGCATCTGTTGATACAACTCGTACCCCACTTCGCGGATGTGGCCGGATTGCTCTTCGCCCAGCAAATTGCCTGCGCCCCTGAGATCCAGATCGTGGCTGGCAAGGTTGAACCCGGCCCCGAGACTGTCCAAAGAGCCCAGAAGCTTGAGCCGTTTGCTGGCTTGCGGTGTCAAAGGTGAGCGCGGCCGGGTGGTCAGGTAACAATAGGCCCGCGTCTTGGCCCGGCCGACGCGTCCGCGTATTTGGTAAAGCTGCGACAGCCCAAACATGTCAGCTCTGTGGATGATCATCGTATTGGCCGTTGGAATATCCAAACCAGATTCGACAATCGTCGTCGCCAGCAGAACATCTGCCTTGCCGTCATAAAAATCATTCATGCGTTGATCAAGATCGCCGGCCGCCATTTGTCCGTGGGCGATGATATAACTGACCTCTGGCACATGGGTGGTCAAAAACTCTTCGATGTCCGGCAGATCAGATATGCGCGGCACGACATAAAAGCTTTGACCTCCGCGATAATGTTCGCGCAAAAGCGCCTCACGAAGGGTAATCCCGTCAAATTCGCTCACGTAGGTCCGTATGGCAAGCCGGTCGACAGGCGGCGTGGCTATGATTGACAGATCGCGCACGCCCGTTAGCGAAAGTTGCAACGTGCGCGGGATCGGCGTTGCCGTCAGCGTCAACACATGCACCTCGGAGCGCATTTCCTTAAGGCGTTCCTTATGAGTCACGCCAAAATGCTGCTCTTCGTCGATAACGATCAGGCCCAAGTTCTTGAATGTGATCCCCTTGGCCAAAAGGGCATGGGTTCCCACAACGATATCAACCGTGCCCTGTGCCATCATCTCGCGGGTCTGATTGGCATCCTTTTGGCTCACAAATCGCGACAGCGGCCGCACAGATATTGGAAATCCGCGGAACCTTTCGGCAAAGCTGCGGAAATGCTGACGCGCGAGCAGAGTTGTGGGGCAAATCACGGCAACCTGCATTCCGGACAGGGCTGCCACAAATGCGGCGCGCATGGCCACTTCGGTCTTTCCGAACCCGACATCCCCCACGACCAGCCGGTCCATAGGGCTGCCTTTTTCAAGGTCTGCGACCACATCTGCGATGGCTGCCAACTGATCGTCCGTTTCCTGATAAGGAAAGCGCGCGGCAAATGCTTCCCAAATGGAATGAGGAGCCTCAAGCACTGGGGCGTGGCGAAGGGCGCGTTCTGCGGCAATCCGCATCAAACGATCGGCGATCTCTTTGATACGCTCTTTCAGCTTGGCTTTCTTGGCTTGCCAAGCGCCTCCGCCCAGCTTGTCCAGTAGACCTTCTTCGTGACCATACCGGCTGAGAAGCTCTATATTTTCAACGGGAAGGTAGAGTTTCGCACTTTCCGCGTATTCAAGCGCCACGCAGGCGTGAGGTGCGCCCAAAGCGGTGATCGTTTCCAAACCCAGATAACGCCCCACCCCATGTTCAACATGAACAACCAGATCCCCAATTGACAGGCTTTCGGCATCTCGAAGGAAGTTATCGGCCTTTCGCTTTTTCCGCGGTTTGCCGACCATACGATCCCCAAGAACGTCCTGTTCGGAAATCACAGTCAAATCGGCGGTTTGGAACCCCGCTTCCAAGGGCCAGATCATCAAGAACAGCTTGCCTTTGCCTTCAGGCAGATCCCTGAAATCCTTGATTGGAACAGCGTCCTTTATCTTTTGTTCCTCAAGCAAACCTTTCAGTCGCTCTCGCGCCCCCTCAGAAAAAGACGCAATGACCACATGGTGATCCTGACGTAGTGCGCGAATATGGTCACTCAAAGCACCGAAAAGGCTTATATTTTCCTGCTGACGCTCTGGCGCGAAGTTGCGCCCGATGCGCGCGCCGGCATCCAATACCCCCGGCCCGGGGGATTGCGCCAAGGGTGAAAGTTGGATCACACGATGATCAGCCAAGCATGATTCCCATGCGGAATCATCTAGGTACAACAGCCCGGGCGAAACTGGCTTGTAAACCGAATCCATCCGGCCCCGGGCCACCATCGCCTCGCGCCGGGTATCGTATTGGTCTTCAATCCCGGCCCACCGCGACAGACGGGCGGCCGTAACCTGATCATCCATCAGGATGCTGGCCTTGGGCAAATAGTCAAAAATCGTTTCAAGACGCGTATGAAAGAACGGGAGCCAATGTTCCATTCCCTGATGTTTGCGTCCCGCGCTGACGGCTTCGTAAAGCGGATCATCAGAGCCGCCTGCCCCAAACTCCACTCTGTAATTCTGACGAAAACGGGTGATGGCGACATCGTCCAGGATTATCTCGGACATGGGGGCAAATTCCACCATTGTCAGCTTTTCAATCGTCCGCTGTGAAACAGGATCAAAGCGGCGTGCGCCGTCCAGTTGATCACCAAAAAAATCCAACCGGACGGGGCCAAGATCTCCGGGCGGAAAGATATCGACGATTCCGCCGCGAATGGCAAAATCCCCCGGCTCTGATACCGTCGAGACGGGCGAAAATCCCATCCGAGCGAGAAAATTCTTCAAGCGCGACTCATCCACCCGGTCGCCCACGCGCGCCACGAAAGATGAGGTCATCATGACGTCACGGGCAGGCACCCTTTGGGTGGCAGCATTCAACGTTGTCAAAACAACAAACTGGCCCTGCAAACCTGACGCGAGCGCCGCCAAGGTTGACATACGCCGTGCCGAAATGACCGGGTTGGGGGAAACCCGGTCGTAGGGCAGACAATCCCACGCCGGAAACTCAAGGATGACGGCCTCGGGTGCCATGACTGCCAAGGCATTTCGCATCGCCTCTGACCGTTTGTCATCGCGGGCCACATGAATGACGGGCGCACCTTTCGCCAGTTCGCGCGCCAAAAGTCTGGCATCAAAGCCTTCTGGCGCACCGCCCAGGATCAAGGGTCGATAGGCCATCTTAGTGCGGAAGCGTAATTTGAAGGTTCTGCCACATCCCATACAGGGAGGTTACGAAAATTGCTACCATTCCAAGAACTTGAGTTGAAAGTCTGTGCCGAAACAGCCGGCGAAACAAGGCATCCCCCTGCCCTTCGCCTTGTTCAATCAAACGCGCCGAGCGCAACGCCAGCAAACCCAGAATGGCCAAAGGTATGAACATGAATAAGACCGCCTGCGCGAATTCCACGTCATAGTAGAAGGCGAGCAAAGACAAAGTCGTCAGAACAAAGCAAAAGAAGGCCAACAGAAACGCGCCTGATGCCCGGCCGATGTAAAGCATACGCCCCACATTGATCCGCACGAGGGTTTCAAGGTCTTCAAGAGCTGCCCCACCTTCGCGCCGCGCGCGCTGGATCATGTCGTGCGGTACCCCTAAGACCCAATGACTGGCAGAGGACCAAATCACGCCCAGGGCAATCCAATACCAGAGGTTCGAGAATGATCGCATGTCGATCAGTTCGAAAATCAACTGAACCAGATCCACTCGTCCTACCCTTTTATCCTGCGCTGACGCACCTGCTTGAGACTTGACGCTTTCCATGGCAGGACAGTCATCGGAACTCAAGCCCTATTGCCGAAAGGTCACCTTCATGGACCCTGTACAAGCCGTATTTCCGTTCAACCGCACGCGGCGTCTTCGTTCATCCGCGCCGCTTCGGGCCTTGGCCCAGGAAAACGTTCTGAGCGTCAATGATCTTATTTGGCCCGTTTTCGTTCGTGACGGACAAAACGCCGTGGAGCCAATTAAAAGCATGCCGGGCGTCAATCGACTTTCCGTCGACAATGTGGTCAAGGCGGCAGAGGAAGCGGCTGCCTTGGGTATTCCGGCCATTTGCCTTTTTCCCTATACCGATCCAAGCCTGAAGACCGAAGGATGCGAGGAGGCCTGGAACCCCGACAATCTGACAAATCGTGCAATTCGGGCCATCAAGGCCGCCGTCCCCGAGATTGCCGTCATGACAGATGTGGCGCTGGATCCCTATAATGCGCTTGGTCATGATGGTCTGGTGCGTGATGGTCTGATTTTGAACGATGAAACGGTCGAGGCTTTGGTCAAGCAGGCGTTGGTTCAGGCAGAAAGCGGGGCAGATATCATTGGCCCCTCAGATATGATGGATGGACGTATCGGTTCCATTCGCCGGGGTCTGGAAGACGGCGGGCATGTCAATGTCACGATCATGTCTTATGCTGCAAAATACGCCAGCGCCTTTTACGGTCCGTTCCGTGATGCTGTCGGCGCCAGTGGGGCTCTGAAGGGTGACAAAAAAACCTATCAAATGAATCCGGCAAACAGCGATGAGGCGCTTCGACTGGTTCAACGCGATCTGGCCGAAGGCGCGGATATGGTCATGGTAAAGCCGGGGATGCCCTATCTTGATATTGTGCGCCGGGTCAAAGATGCTTTTGGTGCCCCCACCTTCGCCTACCAAGTGAGCGGCGAATACGCGATGATCAAAGGGGCCGCATTGAATGGCTGGATTGATGGTGACCGGGCGATGCTGGAAAGCCTTATGGCCTTTCGACGGGCCGGCTGTGACGGCGTGTTAACGTATTTTGCGATCGATGCTGCGAAGGCGATAAAGGCAGGAAGGGTATAATCTGATGGCAAATGCCCGCCGATCTAGATCTCGGGCATGACAAGCCCTTAACAAGACCCTATAGTGTCTTGATGGGGCCAGAAGAGCCCCAATGAGGCAAAAGGGCGAAATCATGGATATGTCCAGACGGATGTTGTTGGCCGGTGGGTCGTGCACTGTGCTGCTTTCGGCGTGTGCTGGTTCAATTGAAGGCAATGGTATTGGATCGAACGATGCGGCGCAGATTGACGCTCGGGTCACGGCGTCCAGCGAGTATCTTGTTTCAGAGTTTCCGGGCACCCAAGATCTTGTCACGAAAGCGGCGGGCATATTGTACATGCCCTTGATCACTGAAGGTGGGTTCATCTTTGGGGGCGCTTTTGGGCGCGGCGCTTTGCGGATCAACGGCGCAACCGTAGACTATTACTCCGCGACGCGGGCCACTGTCGGCCTTCAAATTGGCGCGCAGCAATATGCACATGCTTTGTTCTTCATGACCCAAGATGCCTTGTCTGATTTTCGGCGCGGCAGCGGTTGGGCCGCGTCCGTTGATATGCGCTATGCGACCCCGGAAGAAGGCGCCAGCATGGGAAAACAAACGACTGAATTGGACCCTGTGATTGCCCTTGTTTATGGGCAACAAGGTTTGATTGCGGGTGCGACACTGGCGGGCACCAAATACACCCGCATTATTCCCTGATTTGCTTGTCTTTACCTGAGTAACCGAAAAAACCACGCCTTCAAAGAAGGCGTGGATAATCGATCTTTTATCACTGAATAGGCAGGCGATCTACTTTAGTCGCCGTATCAGGCTGGAGGTGTCGTTGCGACCGCCGCCCATCAACTGAACATCCTTGTAGAACTGATCAACCAGTGCCGTGACAGGCAGGCGCGCGCCAATTTGATCTGCCGTTTCAAGGCAGATCCCGAGATCCTTGCGCATCCAATCCACCGCAAATCCAAAATCGAAAGTATCGGCAAGCATCGTCTTGTGCCGATTGACCATTTGCCAACTTCCCGCCGCGCCTTGAGAGATCACCTCGACCACAGCATTGCCATCCAACCCGGCCTTTTGCCCAAAAGCCAGCGCTTCGGACAAACCTTGCATCAATCCCGCAATGCAGATCTGGTTCATCATTTTTGCCAACTGCCCCGCCCCGCTGTCGCCCAGACGGCGGCAAATTCGGGCGTAGGCTGCCATAATGGGTTCCGCCGACGCAAAATGTGCCGCTTGCCCGCCGCACATGATGGAGAGAACCCCATTCTCTGCGCCGGCTTGACCGCCCGACACCGGCGCATCGACAAAGCCGAAACCCATTCCTGCCGCGATGGCGGAAAGCTCTCGTGTGACGATGGCCGAAACGGTCGTGTGATCCACAAAGATGGAACCAGCCTTCATGCCAGCAAACGCCCCGTGGTCCCCCAGACAAACGGATCTTAGATCATCGTCGTTGCCAACACAGGCGAAGACAAATTCGGCCCCCCTTACGGCTTCCGCAGGGGTTGATGCCGTTTGCCCCCCATGTTTGCCCGACCAGGTTTCAGACTTGGCAGAAGTGCGATTGTAGACAGTCACGTGATGGCCTTTTACCGCAAGGTGCCCTGCCATGGGATAGCCCATAACCCCCAAGCCCAAAAACGCTACTTTCGCCATGTGTGATTCACCTTTGTTGCTTGCATTGCCGATCGCGGTGCAATCGACTAGGTACCAAGCCTTAAGCGGCGTCAAGAACGAGCCCCCAAATGTTGACTGTTTTTAGATGGCTGGTGCGGATCACTACCGGTGTTCTTGTGTTGGCATTTGTCGTGGTTTTGGCCGCAGATTACTTTTTGTCACGATCCTTGCCGGATTATGACGAGGATTTTGTTGTTTCCGGCATTTCGGGCCCGATTGAAATTGTCCGAAACAACGCAGACGTACCGCATATTTTCGCGCAGAATGACGAGGATGCGTTTTTTGCTTTAGGTTTTGCGCATGCGCAGGATCGCCTTTGGCAGATGACCATGTTGCGCCGCACGGCCCAAGGCAGGTTGTCCGAGATATTTGGCGAGCGTACCTTGGGCATTGACGAATTGATGCGCCGGTTTGATCTGTATGATCTGTCGCTGCAGTCGGTTTCTGTGCAAGATGCCCCGACCAAAGCCGCCTTGGAGGCCTATTCCAAAGGCGTGAACTCTTGGATATCGCAGGTCAACTTGGGCGCGCGCGGGCGTGGCGCACCAGAGTTCTTCTTGTTTGAACCCACTATTGATGCTTGGGCCCCCGCAGATTCGATCGCCATCATTAAGTTGATGGCTGTGCAATTGTCATCTCAACTGGAAAACGAAGTCTTGCGCGCTCAGCTTTCGTTGGTGCTGGACCCGGCCCGTTTGGCAGACATTTTGCCAGATGATCCAGGCCAGGCGATGATGGGCTTACCGCAGTTTTCCCAAGTCATGCCGGGCGCTCCGGGCAAGCTGTCGGAAGGACAAGATTTTGCTTTGGTTGATGATCCCTTGTCACCCTTCAAGTCGCGCGACTTTGCAGGTGCGTCCAACTCTTGGGCAGCGGCCCCCGTGCGCACAGCCGCAAGCGGTTCACTTTTGGCGAATGATCCACATCTGGGCCTGACCGCGCCGTCCATTTGGTATCTGGCGCGCCTTCACCTTGAATCCGGGGATGTTATCGGTGGCACGATCCCCGGGGTACCGGTAATTCTTGTGGGACGATCGGAAAAACTGGGATGGGGGCTGACCTCGGCCTATCTGGACGATCAGGACCTCGTGATTGAACGGATCAACCCGGACAATCCAGAACAGTATCTGACACCCGACGGACCAAAGAACTTCATCTCGCGTAAGACAATTGTGCAGATCAAGGATAAACCATCCGTCACTTTGACCTTGCGATGGTCTGAATCCGGCCCGATCCTTCCGGGCACGCATTATGAGTTAGCAACCATTACCCCGGCCAATCATGTGGCGGCGCTGCAATGGACGGCGCTATCAGGGCAAGACACGTCCATGACGGCGGCATTCAATCTGATGAGGGCCCAGTCGGTGGAACAAGCCGTTGCGGCGGGCGAGTTGTATGTCGCGCCAGCGCAGAACCTGATGCTGGCGGATGCCAACGGCATTGGATTTCAGATGATCGGCAAGATGCCGTCTCGCGATCCGTCGCACCGAACCCTTGGGCGCATGCCCGCCCCGGGATGGGAGGGCAAGAACCGCTGGATTGGATACCTTCCCTACTCGGATAATCCGCGCGACATAAATCCGGCGTCAGGCATGCTGGGCAACACCAATAATCGCACCGTCGACAGGCCATTCCCCAACCATGTCAGCTATGATTGGGGGGACACTCAGAGGATCCAGCGGTTCCTTTCCTTGATGAAAGAACGCGATATCCACACGCGCGACAGCTTCATCGAGGCCCAGTTGGATACCGTTTCGCCAACCGCGCGAACTTTATTGCCACTCATCGGCGGGGATCTTTGGTTCACCGGCGCCCCTGCGGCTGATGGAACGCCCGAACGGCAACGTCAAAAGGCGCTCGACCTTCTTGCAAAGTGGAACGGAGAGATGAATGAGCATCTGCCCGAACCGTTGATTGCCGAGGCGTGGCTGCGCGCGCTGCAGCGGCGGTTGACGGCAGACGAGTTGGGGCCGATGGTGGACGCCTTTGATCACCCTGAACCTGTCTTTATTGAACGGGTGTATCGCAATGTCGCAGGTGCATCTGTCTGGTGCGATGTTGTGCAATCGGCGCCCACCGAAACCTGCACCGATATTGCCCGGGACTCCTTGGATGATGCGCTTATTGATCTTGAAGCAACCTATGGGCCGGCCATCGAAAGTTGGCGGTGGGGGGATGCGCATCAGGCAACCCATGATCATCCGGTTTTGGGTCAAATCCCGTTCTTGCGTTATTTCGTAAACATCCGCCAATCGACCAGTGGCGGGGATAATACCTTGATGCGAGGCCGCACACGAGGGACGGGCGCAAATCCCTATGAGAACGTTCACGCCGGCGCATACCGGGGCGTTTACGATTTTGCTGACCCGGACTCATCGGTTTTCATTATTTCAACCGGGCAATCGGGCCATCCCCTCAGCCGACATTATGATGACCTCAGTGTTCTTTGGCGCTCTGGTGAGTATATTCCGATGAGCCTTGATCCGGACCTGGCACGCGCGGGCGCCGTCGGGACCACAACGCTGTCGCCCATGCCTTAGGGCTTTGTCATGTGACGTAATTCAGCATCCGAAGGACATCAAAGTAATGGTCTGTTTCAAATCGGATCGTCTTGTTTCCGATATGCCAAGCGCCGGGATAGTGTTGGTGCCGCGCAGCAAGATTTGGGTTCGAATAGGTTATTTCCAGAATGTACCGCGGTTCAATCGGCAGGGCACAGGCCGCTAGATCCTGACCAAGGGCTGCCTTTACACCGTCTTGGATCGCGGCTCGCGCGCCCGCAGGAGACATGGATACGGTCGATTGACCGGCCCCTTCCTTGACAGAACAGCGGTGTATGGCCGGGTTGATCTGTGCGATTTCGATCATCAATCCGGCGTCCCCGGAGACGAATGCAACCGGCACTCCAACGCTGGCGGCCGCCAAGGCATGAATCAAAAACTCAGACGCGACGCGGCCATTCAGCCGGATTTCAGCGGCATCAAGTGACAAGGTATGGGCAAGGGAGTTTGCCTCGGACCCGGCTGACGCATGATAGCCAATCATGACCACGGCATCAAAACTGTCGTCCAGTTCTTGAACCATACAAAATGGATGTCCTGCCCATGATCTTATGATTTTGACATCGGCGGGGAGCCGATCAAGCAGAAGGTTTCGTCCCGAAGAATGCGCATCCTTGATCCAGATTTCGGTCGCTCCAGCGGCCTTGGCGCCTTCCACTGCCGCCAAGGCCTCTTGCGTCATGATGTCCCGGAACTCTGTGTAATCCGCATGGGTCTTTTCGGCTTCGTCCCAGTGCGTAATGCCGGCGCAGCCTTCAATATCGACCGAAATATAGACCTTAAAGGTCTCTGTACCGTTTTTCCTGCCGGGCCGTCCAACAGACGGTAATTTGCCAGCCATCTTCGCCCTGCTCCTCTGTCTCGATCACATCTTCGGAGTGCAGCCATGCACGGCGGCGTCCTTCGCCGAACGATAATGTCAAAACACGCACCGATCTTTCCTCATCGAACTGATGAGATATCGCACCCAATAATCCGTCAATCCCCTGCCCCGTCAAAGCAGACACAGGAAAAACCATTGGCCGGTTCTCTGCCTGAGACTCCAACGAATCCCGGGCCGAGCCACTTACAAGATCAAGCTTGTTCCACACTTCCAACTGCAAGGTCTGAACGGGCAACCCGATTGCCGAAAGAATGTCTGCCACATCTTGCGCTTGTTCGGCACTTTCAGGGTGTGCAATGTCGCGGACGTGCAAGACCAGATCAGCCTCCAGGACTTCCTCCAGCGTGGCGCGGAAAGCGGCCACAAGTTGCGTCGGAAGATCTGAGATGAACCCCACAGTATCAGATAAAATGATTTTCCGCCCCGATGGCAAGGTCACACCGCGCATCGTCGGATCCAGAGTGGCAAAAAGCATATCTTTTGCCAGCACATCCGCGCCTGTGATGCGGTTGAACAAGGTCGATTTTCCCGCATTGGTGTATCCCACCAACGCAACAATCGGAAACGGCACTTTCGCCCGGGCAGCCCGATGCAAAACCCGTGTTTTGACGACACGTTCCAACTGCCGCTTCAGGCGGACCACCTGATCATCAATGGCACGTCTGTCCGATTCGATCTGTGTTTCACCGGGGCCGCCCACAAAACCAAAACCGCCCCTTTGGCGTTCAAGGTGCGTCCAGGCCCGCACCAAGCGCGAGCGTTGATACGACAGGGCCGCCAATTCGACCTGCAACACGCCTTCTCGCGTGCGGGCGCGGTCGGCAAAAATCTCGAGGATCAGGCCCGTTCGATCAAGGAGCTTGACGCCCCATTCCTTTTCCAAATTCCGTTGCTGGATCGGGCTGACAACCCCATCAACAAGAACAAGCTCGATCTCAGCGTCCTTAAAGACTTTGCCAAGTTCAGCGACTTTACCCGACCCCAATAGGGTGCCGGCTTGCACTTTTTGAAGACGAACGACTTCGGCCCCCAAAACGGTGATCCCAGGAAGGGCATTTGCCAATGAAACAGCCTCCGCCAGCCCCAGTTCGGGCAGCCTGCGGGCCGTTCGGCTTTTCAGGTCTGGGTGAAGAACAAACGCGCGTGTCGGCTCTACAGCAGTTTCGTGCGATGCTGTTGGTGCTCTGAGGCGATCTCTTTCATCAAAGTCAAAAGGATCACTCTCGTCGTCAGGAAGGTCAGCGATTATTCTTCACCATCATAAAGGTTGACCGGACCACCCGGCATGATTGTCGAAATGGCGTGCTTATACACCAACTGCGACTGTCCATCCCTGCGCAACAAAACGCAAAAGTTGTCAAACCACGTTATGACACCTTGAAGCTTGACGCCATTGATCAGGAATATTGTTACCGGAATCTTTGCCTTGCGAACGTGATTCAGAAAGGCGTCCTGTAAATTTTGTTTATCGGCGGCCATTTGACTATGCCTTTTGTTTAGGGATTTCACGAACCCTCATTTGGCGAACGGGGTCTTGGATTGACTATGCTGGGGAATTTCCCGGGTTTCCAGCTAAAAAGTGTTTATCACTCGTCGTCCTCATCGTCGGCCAGTGTTCCCTTTCCCGAAGAGACGACGCCAAGCGACTTCAGCTTTCGGTGAAGGGCGCTGCGTTCCATGCCGACAAAGCCTGCGGTGCGGCTGATATTGCCAGAGAACCGGTTTATCTGAGTTAACAGATATTCGCGCTCAAATACTTCGCGGGCTTCGCGAAGGGGCAAGGTGGCCACAACGCCGCCCAGAATCATCCGCCCGCCAGAGGATTCGGGTGCCTCTTGCCCGGGCAGTTCGCGCCCTTCGATGGCTCCTGCCGAATCTCCCAGTATAAGCACCCGCTCTATGACGTTTCGCAGTTGGCGAATGTTCCCGGGCCATTGCATGGTTTGAAGCATGGCCTCGGATTCCGATGAAAGACCTCGGTTTGGCAGGCCTTGGCTGCGGTGGAACATCTCGATGAAATGCCGTGCCAGTTCGGGAATGTCCTCGCGTCGATCCTCAAGGGAAGGCACCGAAATGGGGACCACATTCAGCCGGTCGTACAATTCCTGACGAAACGCACCTTTGGTGATTTCCTGCCGCAGATCGCGGGTGGTTGACGAAATGACGCGTAAATCGACCCGTACCTTGTCAGATCCGCCAAAACGCGTGAACTGCTGCTCTGTCAGTACACGCAAGATCTTGGATTGGCTTCCAAGAGGCATGTCGGCGACTTCGTCAAGATAAACGATGCCGCCATGGGCTTGCTCCAACAGGCCCTTTTCAACACCTCGCTCGCTGGTTTCTCGTCCAAACAATACTTCTTCAAGGCGTTCAGGCTCAATCGTCGCGGCAGAGACGCTGATGAAGGGACCCGCGGCCCTGTTCGAATGAGAATGGATAAACCGCGCCGCCATTTCCTTGCCGGATCCGGCAGGTCCTGTCAGCATCACCCTGCCGTTCGATTTGGTGACCTTTTCAAGCTGCGCTTTCAGCGCCTTGAACGCAGGAGATCCGCCAAGCATGTCAGAAGATGTCGTGTCACGCCGCCGCAGATCAGCATTTTCACGGCGCAGTCGGCTCGTCTCCATCGCGCGGGTGACCACAACCATCAACTGATCGATGTTGAACGGCTTTTCAATGAAATCGTAGGCACCTTGCTTAATGGCTGCGACTGCAATTTCGATATTTCCGTGTCCGGAGATGATGACAACGGGTACATCTGGATTGTCACGTTTGACGGATTTGAGAATGTCTATTCCATCCATCCGGCTGTCTTTAAGCCAGATATCCAGAATCATCAGCGCGGGAGGCTCGGCGTTGATCTCGCTCATGCAATCGTCCGAGTTTCCAGCAAGACGAACGGTAAACCCTTCATCTCGAAGGATATCGCCGATCAATTCCCGAATGTCTTTCTCATCATCAACAATCAAAATACTGGACATCTTCACTCTCCTTGGGCTTTGCGCGCCCCTTTGCGGCGGGGGGCACGGGGCAGATGGATGACAGCCATCGCCCCAAAATGGTCGTTACCTTCAAACGTGTCAGCATCACGCAGATCGAGCGTTCCACCATGTTCCTCGATGATCTTCTTGACGATGGGCAGACCCAGACCGGTGCCCTTTTCTCGGGTTGTTACATAGGGTTCGAACAGACGCGCTCGGTCTGGGGGAAGCCCGGTTCCATTGTCCGATACGCAAATTTTAACATCGGCTTCATCTGCCGTCATGAGAATTGAAATCTGACCCTTGTATCCCGGGATCAATTTCTCTCGTTGCGCCTCGATCGACTCGCCTGCGTTCTTGATAAGATTTATGAGGGCTTGACCGATCATGGTGGCATCAAGATCCAGCATGATGGGCTCGGCAGGCAACGACTTGACAAAACGAACCTCTGGCTGACCGTTTTCTTGCAAGAGCACGGCCCCTTTCACAAGCGCCACCAAGTCTTCATCTTTGCGCACAGGTTCGGGCATGCGGGCGAACTTAGAAAACTCATCCACGATTCGGCGAAGATCATTGGTCTGGCGTACGATCACTTCTGTATATTGCTCCAGCTCTGCCGGATCTTTGACCTGATTGATGTATTTGCGGCGGATGCGCTCTGCTGACAGCTGAATAGGCGTCAAAGGGTTCTTGATTTCGTGCGCAATACGGCGGGCGACGTCTCCCCAGGCGGCCATGCGCTGCGCCGAGACGAGATCTGTAACGTCGTCGAAAGCCACAACATAGCCTTCCAAGCCACGCTCGCCGCGCCGTTCTGACAACCGGACCAGCAGGCTTTCCTGTCTTCCCCGTCTGATGAGCCGCAACTCTTCTTGGGCGACAGCCATATCACCCTCTTGCAGTCGGTCGAAAAGTGCCGCGAATTCTGGAATTGCAAAGCGCAGCTCCTGGCCCTCAACCTCAAGCGGGTTGAAATCCAGCAAACGCGCTGCGGCAGGGTTTGCAAAATCGACTTTGCCCGCCGGATCCAAACCCATCACGCCAGCAGTGACGGACGATAGGACAGAGTCAAAAAGCCGCCTCCGCGTTTCAGACTGCTGATTGCTGAGCAAAAGCGCTTCGCGCTGGCCTTTAAGTTGACGCGTCATCTGATTGAAAAGACGGCCTAACATTGAAATTTCATCGTCTCCAGGTTCTTCGACAACCTGAATATCAAGATCCCCGGCGCCCACCCTTTGCGCCGCAAGTGCCAGTCGGCCAACGGGGCGCGAAAGACGCTCGGCAAACCACAGGCCTCCCCAGATAGCAGCCAATATGACAATCACCGCGAAACCAAGATAGAGGAGGCCGAAATTGAACAGGATTTTCCCTCGGTCGCTTTCCAGTTGCTGATAAAGCGCCACGTTTTGTTGGGTTTCATCCAAAAGCCCCAAGATGGCCCCGTCTACTTTGCGCGCGACATACAAGAATCGGTCGGGAAAACTGGGAAGAAAGACCAATGCGCGAAATTCGTTATTCGGCCAATCTTCTATCAGAACCACTTCACCAGATCGTGCGCGGGCCAGCTCTTCCGGTGACGGCTTTTCAAAATCAAAAAGATAGCTCCGTTCGCCCCGGGTGCGCAGTTCACCAATGCCATCTATCAAGAAAACTTCTTTCAAACCGCGCTGAACCGCCGCTTGGCCCTGCGTCAGCAGTGGCCGTATGTCACTGTCTTGCAAGAAAAACTGCGATTGTTTTGCGATTTCCAAGTATCCTGAAAGGCTTTTGGCGTCTTCGCTTAACGTCTTGCGATGTTCATCCTCATAGGCTTGGGCAGCGGCAAGTGACGAGCCGACCACATTTGACACACGTTCCGAAAACCAACCTTCCAGTCCGACGTTCACTGTAAGGACAGCAAAGACGGCCACCAGCACCGTTGGAATCAGCGCGACGATTGCAAAGACACCTGTCAGACGCAGGTGAAGTCTTGAACCGGCCGATTGGCTGCGCCTGTCGGCAATCATGCGGGCGACGCGCGCAAGGACCAAAGCGGCCACCAGAAGGACGTAAACCAGGTCTGCCAGCAAGACGAGGCGCAGCTTTTCGCTGTCAGCGCCCAAATTCAAAGGACCAAAGGCCAAATAAGTCAGCAAACCCAAAATCGGGCCAAGGATAACCAAACAAAAGGTTAAAGCATTTTGAACACGCCTTTGGCGGCGCAGTCGCTCTAGTCGTTGCTTCCAGCCAATACTCAGACCTTTGCCCTTCACGCTTCGCAACCACCATTTTTTGGGCTGGCGCGAGATCGGGCCAACGCACGGTCGGCCGCGTCAATTTGAACACGGCACCTGTGGCTATATTACATCAGCTTGCGTCGGCGTGTCACGCGGATATCAAGGTCAGTAATCTTTTTGCGCAAGGTATTGCGGTTTATCCCCAAAAGATCAGCACATTTTGCTTGGTTACCTGCGGTTGCGTCCAAGGCGATCTCGATCAAGGGCACCTCTATTTCTCGCAATATGCGGTCATAAAGACCATCAGGAGGCAGCTGACCGCCATGGAGATCGAAGTAGCGCTGCAAATGCCGTTGGACGGAAGCCCCTAGTTTTTCGCCATCAAACCCGCCTGAAATCGGACTGCGATCCATCGGACTTACCCCTAGCGCAGACTCGGCTTCGTTTTTTGAAATCTCTGGCTCCCCCGAGGTGATAACCAACCGTTTGAGCAGGCTTTCCAACTGGCGCACGTTGCCGGGCCAAGCGTAGGCGCGCAGCATGGATGAGGCCTCGGGCGTCAGACGACGCTGGCTCCCAATTTCGCGGCCAAAGCGGGACAAAAAATGATCGGCCAGCAGCGGGATATCCTCCACCCGTTCGCGCAGGGCCGGCACCGTCAATGTCAGTCCGCCCAAACGATAGAACAAATCTTTCCGGAATTTACCGGAACCTGTTTTTGCGGCCAGATCACTTTGCGACGTCGCCAAAACTCTGGGCGCATTGTCGGGCATGACATCCAGCATCCGAACCAGCCGCGCCTGGGCCTCTTCGCCAAAATCGGATACTTCATCCAGAACCAAGGTTCCGCCGCGCGCTTTGGACAACAGCGCCTGTGCCGCGTCAAGTCCGCTCATGTCGGCCGCTTGGACAGTGACGAAGGGTTGATGGCGGCGATCGGAAAAGTCATGAATTGCCCGGGCAATAAGCGATTTGCCTGTGCCGCTTTCGCCAGTGATTAGAACCGGCAGGTCGGCATTCAACACGCGGGCAACAAGGCGGTACAACGCCTGCATTGCCGCTGTCCGTCCCACAAGCGGAAGATCATCGCCCGGCTCTCGTGGTATGGGGCTGGATTGAGGGACAGGACGCAGGCGCTTGATATCCAAAGCCTTGGCCGATCGTTTCATCAGATCTGGCAGATCGAAGGGCTTGGGCAGATAATCGAAAGCCTCGGCTTCAGCCGCTTGAATGGCGGTCATAATGGTGTTTTGCGCGGAAATCACGATGACGGGTAATCCTGGGCGCAACTTGGTGATTTGGGGCAAAGCCTCCAATCCGTTGCCATCGGGCATGATGACATCGGAAATGACCAGATCGCCCTTTCCCTCTTCAATCCAGCGCATCAACGTCTGCATTGAGGACGTTGCATGCACTTTGCATCCCGCCCGCGTGAGGGCCTGGGTCAAGACCGTTCGAATCGTGCGGTCATCGTCGGCTAATAGGACGGTTCCATCCATGGATCAGATCTCCTGTTCAGAGGGCACGCGCGGGGCGAGGGGCAGGGAAATTCGGAAAACGGTTCTGCCGGGCACGGAATCGACCGAAATCCATCCATCGTGATCTGCAACGATCTTGGACACGAGGGCCAATCCCAAGCCTGTGCCATTTTCCTTCCCCGAAACGAAAGGTTCAAAAATATCAGATGCGATCGCAGGCGGGATACCCGGGCCATCGTCGATGATTTCGATTTGCAAGGGCAAGGCAGCCCCGGTTCCATCTTTCATTCGGCGGCGCAAAGCAAAATCATAGAAGGTGTGCAAGCGGATCGTCCCACCTTTTTGGCCAGCGGCTTCGGCCGCATTTTTCAACAGGTTCAAAAAAACCTGCATCAGTTGATCATCATCGGCAAAAGTGGCGGGCAAAGACGGATCGTAATCCTCGACGATCTTCATTCTGGCACCGAACCCGACCAGAGCAGACCGACGCGCACGATCCAAGGCGTCATGAATATTCACGGCCTTGCGTTGCGGCGGACGGACATCACCAAAGCGCTCGACTTGTTCGAGGAGTTTGACGATGCGCCGAGTCTCTTCGACAATTAGGTCCGTCAATTCAAGATCTTCGCCACTTAGGTTCATGGCCAAAAGCTGCGCCGCACCGGAAATGCCCGCCAAAGGGTTCTTGATTTCATGTGCCAGCATCTCGGCCATCCCGATGGCTGACTTTGCGGCCGACGTAACCCCCAAACCACGGCCCAACCGTTCCGCCATCTCGCGCGGGGAAATCAACAAAAGAATGTTCCCCGGTTGATCTTGCAGCCAAGACAAGGTGATGCCGCATTGAACAGGTGCCTTTTCACCCGTTGTCAGGTCCGCGTCGGTGATGAAGATGGGTGATTGGTCCCGACGTACCCGCGCCATCGCATCTGCCACGGGTGCGTCAATCGAAATGCGATCCAGAAAGTCCTTTCCCAAAAGACTGCGAGACGACAGGTTCAAGAACGTTTCGGCAGCGCCGTTGACAGCCACAATCTTGCCATCCGCGCCGATCACCAATGCGGGGATAGGCAAGGAAGACCAAAGGGCTGAGGCGCCGATGTCGATCATGCGGCACTCTCAAGAAAGGCAGTTTCCAGCAAACCAATCACCAGATCAGGATTGGTTTCGGTCAATATCGCATCTCGGTCTGCTTCGGGGGCGTTGGCATCAAGGTACCAACCGAGATGCTTTCGCACGACCCGCAGGCCAAGAGTTGAACCATAGAACGACAGCGCTGCTTCATAATGGCCGATCACAAGTTCAGCTAGATCTGCGCCTTCGGGCACCTTTGGGGCGGGCAGGCCATAAAGGACGTTGGCAATTTCGGCCAACCGCCACGGTGCCCCTTGTGCGCCCCGGCCCACCATCACGCCGTCGGCTCCGCTCTGCGCAAGGGCCGTTTGGGCGGTTTGCGCACAAATGATATCGCCGTTGGCAATGACAGGAATCTGCACGGCCTGCTTGACGGACCGGATTGCGTGCCAATTGGCCCGTCCCTTGTAAAATTGGCACCGTGTTCGGCCATGAATCGTGATCAAGGCAATACCAGCCCCTTCGGCGCGTTTGGCAATGTCGGGTGCATTCATCGAGTCGTCATCCCAACCCAACCGCGTTTTCAGGGTCACGGGCACATCAACCGCGCCAACCACCGCCTCAATCAGGCGCAAGGCGAGGTCTGGTTCCTTCATCAGGGCCGAACCGCAAGCCCCGTTTCCACCAGAGGCCGTCACCCGCTTTGCCGGGCATCCCATGTTGATGTCGATAACCTTGGCCCCCTGCCCTTGCAGATACCGCGCGGCTTCGGCCATCCAATAAGGGTCGCGTCCTGCCAGTTGAACTGCCGTTGCATGCTCACCCAGTCCCAATTCAGCACGCGATTTTGCTAAGGGTTGATCACGCATCATATCTTCGGAAGCCACCATTTCGGACACAACAAGGCCAGCCCCAAAACGTGCGACCACGCGCCGAAACGGCAGATCAGTGATCCCGGCCATAGGGGCAAGAAAAACGGGTGGAGCAAAGCCGAGGGCAGCTAATTGCATGAATAACATCCTATTCAGAATGAAGCGGTCGCAGGTCGTGGTCGCACGATCAAGGTAAGGGGGGAAATATATGCCCGAAAAACGGGCTTTGCACATTATTTGTGCAAATGCACGGCTTGTCGGCGGAAATCATGGCAGTTTACGTTTGAACACTGCACGAAGAGTGTTTTCCTTCACACGACAGCGCATTATGCCAACGGAATGAAAATTGCCGTCATCATCGTTGCGGCCGGGCGCGGTACCCGTGCGGGTGGGAATTTGCCAAAGCAATGGCAAATGCTCGCTGGAAAAACTGTTCTTGCACACACAATTGATGCCTTTGCGGGATACCGTCGGCTGTTGGTTGTTCATCCAGACGATCGTGCCCGCGCTGCCGCTTTGGTTGACGATATCCAGATCGTCGACGGCGGTGGCACCCGCGATCAATCTGTCCGAAATGCGTTGGAGGCTCTGGATGGTAGCGATGTCAACGCTGTCTTGATCCACGATGGCGCCAGGCCGTTTGTCTCAAGCGATCTGATAGATCGGGTGGTTGCGGCCTTGAATGACTCCGCTGGGGCGGCACCGGCGATATCGGTGACAGATGCCCTTTGGACGGGCGTACAAGGCCAAGTGTCCGGCACGCAAGATCGGACCGGTCTTTACCGGGCCCAAACACCACAAGGCTTTCACTTTCCGGCCATATTGCACGCGCATCGCGGGCATCCGGGGGGGGCTGCGGACGATGTGGAAGTGGCCCGTGCGGCTGGATTGCAAGTGGCGATCGTCGCTGGTGACGAGCATAACATGAAATTGACCTTTCCTGCAGATTTCGCTCGGGGTGAGGCCATCTTGAAAGGTCGTTCGATGGATATTCGCTTAGGAAATGGCTATGATGTTCACGCCTTCACGGAAGGTGATCATGTCTGGTTGTGCGGGGTGAAGGTTCCACATGGCCGGGCACTCTTGGGTCATTCCGACGCCGATGTGGGGATGCACGCCTTGACGGATGCGATCTACGGGGCGCTGGCTGACGGCGATATTGGACAGCATTTCCCCCCTTCGGATCCGCAGTGGAAGGGTGCTCAAAGCCATATATTCCTGCGCCACGCCGTTCAGCGCGCCACGGAACGAGGTTTTGTCATCTCCAATTGTGATGTCACATTGGTCTGCGAGCGGCCGAAGATCGGCCCGCATTCCAGCGCCATGCGTCAAGCTTTGGCCCAGATTATGGGGATTGAGGCGGGCCGAATTTCGGTCAAGGCCACGACATCGGAACGGTTGGGTTTTACCGGCCGCGAAGAGGGAATTGCGGCATTGGCAACGGCGACCTTGGTGAAATTATGAGCAAGATCGTCACGACCTTTTTCGGCGTGGGGCTTTTGCGGCCCGCGCCAGGCACATGGGGGTCGTTGGTTGCAGTTCTGCTGGGATGGGGAATTGATCGCTATTTTGGCTTTGTGGTGCTGGTTTTGGCCTTTTTGGCTGTTTGCGTTGTGGGACTTTGGGCGATTATGGCCGAATTAAAGGGTCAAGTTGGCGCAGATCCTGCCGAGATCGTGATCGACGAAGTCGCAGGACAATGGCTGGCGCTTTTGTTCCCCGCTGCGGCGTTTTGGTGGCGGGGATGGGAGGGATGGTTGCCCTATCCCGCCCCCCTTGCGGCCTTTGTGCTGTTCCGGCTGTTCGATATCTGGAAGCCGTGGCTGGTTGGGCGTGCAGATCGTCGGGGGGATGCGGCAGGTGTTCTGTACGATGACCTTTGGGCTGGACTTTTTGCAGGCCTGTCCAGCATTTTTGCGGCGGGTCTGGCCCATGGGCTGATGGCATTATGACGCCGTCGAAGATTCTTGATGCCGCCCGTGCAAAGGGGATGCGGATTGCCACCGCCGAAAGCTGCACAGGGGGGCTGATATCGGCCTCTTTGACCAACATCGCAGGTTCCTCAGACGTGTTCGACTGCTGTTTTGTCACGTATTCAAATGCGGCCAAACAGGCAATGCTGGGCGTAAGCGACGCAACGTTAGCCCGGTTCGGCGCTGTCAGTGAAGAGATCGCCGCCCAAATGGCGCTGGGCGCCCTTGAGCGTTCTTCGGCCAATCTTGCCGTTTCTGTCACCGGAATTGCGGGCCCCGGCGGGTCAGATTTCAAACCAGAGGGGCGTGTTTGCTTTGGCCTATCGGTCAAGGGGGGGGATAGCGTAACCGAAACGGTCGACTTTGGGCCTCTTGGCCGCTCGCAAGTGCGAAAGGCCGCATGCCGTCACGCGCTTGCTCTGCTCTCTGGCGCAATCACGGCATTTCGTTCGGCCTGACTGAAGGACCTTAAGTGACGCAACTTGTTCATCCAAAATCTGTTCGCCAACCGTGACATTGGGTGACAAACGCGGGACCTGTCAGGACAAGACAAACCGTGTTTGATATTTGCTATTGGCCCAATAAAGAACCCGTATTGATCGCACCAATATTGTTGAACAACTGCCGCAAGAAGCCCTGGCTCTTGACGTTAGACAAGGTCACACGCCGCGAAATGGCGACCATTTGTCCATCATTCAAGCCATAGCGTTCAATGTTTTCAACGACGCCTTCGATCGTAAATGTTATAGCAACGATCTCGCGATCAACTTCTTCAGGGGCCATGCCGCCCACCAATTTGTAACGGCTTTGAACATAGTACCAACCCACGTCGTTCAATAGCCCGGCAGTGGATGGCCTGCCAATCGTGGCCGCAACGGTTTCGCGTGTATCGCGTCCCACTTCGATCAGGGCCAGATCTTCCTCGGGCGGCACATAGCCGTGGTTACGAAACTGCGTCGCGCAAGCCATCATTGTAACAAGGATCAATCCGACAAGGGCAATGCGGATGGCAGACCTGCGCCGTCCGGCAAGGTTGTTAGTGGCCGAATCTTGCGCCCGCATCTCTTGCCTCTCCTCCTCGGCATCGGGCGCTCTCGCCAACCCGACAGTTTGGGGATAAAGAACTTCTTGGGCAGGTTCAAGAAAGTAACGTCTTTCGCGACCTTGGACTGCAAGCAAACTGCCGAAGAAAAATGTGACGAGGACCAGATGACCGACCCCAAAGAAACGCGTTCGCCAAAGCTGGTGAGCCAAACTGTGATGCGGGTTGGTGCGTTGTCGGGGCGAAAACCAACCCGGTTTCGGTTTCTTCCAACTTCAGACGAGCGTGGTTTGATCGCCAAATCCTTGAACTTGATCAATCTTCCATCGCTGGAGATGGTCGGAGAGATCCGTCCGGAAGGCCGAGGCGATTATACGCTTGAGGCGAAATTGACGGCCCATGCGGTGCAAGCGTGTTCCATCACCTTGGCACCCGTTCAGGCGCGGGTCAGCGAATCCTTCGTGCGCCGATATGTGGCTCAGTTTGAATATCCAGATGCTGACGAATACGAAATTCCTGAAGACGACACGACGGAACCATTGCCTGAGGCGATTGATCTGACCTTGGTGGCGACAGAGGCCCTCGCCCTGGCCCTGCCCCTATATCCGCGGGCCGAAGGGGCAAGTTTGGGCGAAAAAGTCTTTGCGCCGCCCGGAGCGGAGCCGCTGACGGATGACATTCTGAAGCCTTTTGCCGGCCTCGCCGGACTTGCATCCGCGCTGAAAAAAGACCCGTCCTGACAATGGCAAGGCATGCTCTGATAGGGATCGCAGGGTCTTGTCAAAAAAGCGACGGCAAGGGGGTTGCCATTGCGTCCAAAACCAGTATGTTCCGCGCCTCATTCAGGACTTTTCTGGTCGGGTCAACCAACCAGAAGAAATCGCTGAAATAATAGAAAAATCAGGGGCATGTCCCCCAACATATCGAGGTTGAGACATGGCTGTCCCTCAGAACCGAGTCACCCGTTCCAAGCGCGACATGCGTCGTGCACATGACGCATTGGTTGCCGGCAATCCGCAAGATTGCAGCAACTGCGGCGAACTTAAGCGCCCGCATCATGTATGCCCTTCGTGCGGTCACTACGATGCCCGCGAAGTGATGGCTGTGACCAAGGACGTGGCGATTGACGAGGACGCGGCGTAAGCCGCGGCCTTTTGCCTCGCAGCGCCTGAATGAACATCGAAACGTCATCAGGGCTCCCTTTGGCTGAACAGCCAATTGTAATCGCGATTGATTGCATGGGCGGCGACCGCGGACCAAGTGCCGTAGTCGCCGGTTTCTTTATTTCCGCCGATGCACACCCAGATGTGCATTTTCTTCTTCACGGCGATGAAGATCAGATCAAACCGTTTTTGACAAAGCGGCCGGATTTGTCTGGACGGGCAAAGATTGTGCACGCTCCTCGTGTTGTGACCATGCAGGATAAACCCTCACAGGTGATGCGTCACGGTGATGGAACATCGATGTGGTCTACCATTGATTCCCTGAAATCAAGACAGGCAGCCGCGGCTGTAAGCTGCGGCAATACCGGCGCCTTGATGGCGGTCAGCATGATCCGGCTGAGGAAAATCCCCGGTGTGAATCGGCCGGCAATCGCCTGTTTCTGGCCATCGAGAAACCCTGCGGGTTTCAATGTGATGTTGGACGTCGGGGCCGATATAAAAGCGGACGCCGACGATTTCATGCAATATGCGATGATGGGGGCCTCCTATGCGCGCAATGCCCTTGGGCTGGCGCGTCCACGGATTGGCTTGCTCAATGTTGGCACCGAAGAACACAAGGGATCTGCCGAATTGAAGTTGGCGCAAGAGTTGCTTCAGGCAAACGCCACTGCAGGAGACTACGATTACATAGGCTTTGTCGAGGGATCTGACATTCCTTCAGATCGGGTGGATGTGATCGTGACCGATGGATTCACCGGTAACATCGCTTTGAAAACTGGCGAAGGCACGGCCCGGCTGGTTTCTGATTTTCTGCGTGAAACGCTGAGTTCGACGATCTGGGCAAAACTGGGATATCTTTTGGCACGCCGCGCTTTCGGACGTCTTCGGGTTCGTATGGACCCGCGGCAAGTGAACGGCGGCGTGTTCTTGGGTCTGAACGGTACGGTCGTCAAATCCCATGGCGGGGCGGATGAGTTGGGTGTGGCCGCGGCCGTGGCCTTATCAATCCGCCTTGCGAGGGCCGGATTTCTGGAACGCCTTGCAGCACGGGTTGCCTTGGCCAAAAGTGCAGGGCAGGATGCCATTCCGGGAGCACAGGGAGCAGGTAAACCGCAATGACATTGCGCGCCGTAGTTAAGGGCGTCGGGCATTATTTGCCTGAACGCGTGGTTCCCAACTCTGAATTGGAAGTTTTGGTAGAAACCAGCGATGAATGGATCCGATCACGATCCGGAATCGAACGGCGCCATTTTGCCGCCGAGGGAGAAACCACATCTGATCTGGCGACGAAAGCGGCACTTGCGGCGCTTCGTGATGCAGGGATGGATGCGTCTGAGGTGGATGCGATCGTTCTGGCGACATCAACCGCCGATCTCACATTTCCTTCGGCGGCCACGATGGTTCAGGCCAAACTGGGCATGACACGCGGTTTCGCTTTTGACCTTCAGGCGGTATGCGCCGGATATGTCTATGCCTTGACCAATGCCAACGCGTTGATTTTATCGGGTCAGGCCAAAACGGTTTTGGTGATCGGGGCGGAAACTTTCTCCAAACTGATGGACTGGGGCGACCGCACAACCTGTGTTTTGTTCGGGGATGGCGCCGGCGCTCTTGTTCTAAAGGCCGAGGAACAGCCTGGAACCAATGCGGATCGCGGGATCTTGTCGAGCGATCTGAACAGCGATGGCCGGTTCAAGGACCTGCTTTATGTCGATGGTGGGGTCAGCACAGGACGGACCGGCCATTTGCGCATGGAAGGCAAAGAGGTCTTTCGTCATGCCATCGAAAAACTGGCTGAGACTGCGCATTGCGCGTTGGAAAAAGCAGGGTTGACCAGTGACGATGTGGATTGGATCGTGCCACATCAGGCCAATATCCGCATAATCGAGGGGACGGCAAAACGCATGCAAGTGTCGATGGACCGTGTGATTGTGACGGTTCAAGATCATGGAAACACGTCCGCTGCTTCGATTCCTTTGGCGATTTCCGTGGGCAAAGCGCGCGGTCAAATCAAAGAGGGCGACCTGTTGGTCACCGAGGCCATTGGCGGTGGTTTGGCCTGGGGTTCGGTCGTCTTGCGGATGTAATCTGCGAACTGGTAAAATTCTTGAAAAATACCGGATTTCTAGCGGCAGGGTGATCATCGCGCATACCTTGAGGTTCAGGGTCCAAGTCACTGTTATTGACTCGCAATTTGATCCCGCGCATGCTTCGGTTCAAAATCGGGGGAATGAACATGAGTGAAAAGACTCTGACACGTATGGACCTGAGCGAAGCGGTGTTTCGCGAAGTAGGTCTTTCGCGCAATGAATCCGCAGATCTGGTCGAGGCGGTGCTTCAAAGCATGTCTGATGTACTGGCCTCGGGTGAGACGGTCAAAATCTCGTCCTTTGGAACTTTTTCGGTTAGATCGAAGACCGCGCGTGTTGGCCGCAACCCCAAGACGGGCGACGAAGTTCCAATCTCGCCGCGCCGGGTTTTGACGTTCCGGCCATCACATTTGATGAAAGATCGTGTTGCCGCTGGAAAGAAAAAGTAAGGGCGACGTGCACTGATGGACAAGTCCGCCGAAGCATTTCGAACCATCAGTGAAGTTGCCGAGGCGCTGGATACTCCTGCGCATGTTTTGCGTTTCTGGGAGAGTCGTTTTCCGCAAATCCGTCCCGTAAAGAGGGCCGGTGGACGCCGCTATTATCGTCCTGTGGATGTAGCCCTCATCGGCGGGATAAAGCACCTGCTTCACGTCGAAGGGTTAACCATTAGAGGCGTACAGAAAATCTTGCGTGAGCAAGGTGTTAGGCATGTAGCATCCCTTGTAGGAACCGCAGACTTCGGACACGAGGATGACGTAGATGCGCAGCTGATCGCGGCAATGACCGAAAAAATCGGTACAGACCATGGCGATGAGGGGGACACAGAGACCCCCAATATGCCGTCGTTTCAGGCCGTTGAATCCGCGCAGGTTGTGGCACTGGAGACAGCTTTGACGCGCCGGGCAAACCCGGAACCAAAGCGCGAAACGAAATCCGCAGCCATCTTGGATATGTCGGACACCCCGCTGTTCAGCGTTACGGCCCGCGATGGCGAATTGGATGCTCGCAGCACAAACGATCCAAGCTTGGAAACCCTTGCTGCCGCTCTGCGCACCTTGCCCCGTCCTATTCCAATTGCCCTTGCGCAGCGCCTTCTGCCCCTGTCAAACCAGCTGGAATCATTGCGCGATCGCATGCAAGATCACCCCGTTGAGACAAGCCCATAGAAAGATGAACTTTCCTGCTTGCCCCTGCTCGCAAAACAGGTATGAAAGCCGCGTGTCGGGCCGTAGCGCAGCCTGGTTAGCGCGTCCGTCTGGGGGGCGGGAGGTCGAGAGTTCGAATCTCTCCGGCCCGACCAAAGAAACCGCCCGCCTGCCGCAAGGTTTGGCGGGCGTTTTCTTTTGATGCGGCATTGGGGATGACGATGACGGCTGGCGTGCTTCCAATCCAGACTTTGACCAAGCTTATTGCGCAAGGCGTGCTGCGTGGGGCCCCTTCAATTCAGGCCGATCAGGTGCAGCCGGCAAGTCTTGATCTGCGATTGGGAACGATCGCCTACAGGGTGCGTGCATCCTTTCTTCCGGGCGCGGGTCGCAGTGTTCAGGACAGGTTGGCCGAATTTGAAATGCACCGCGTTGATCTGACGCAAGGTGCCGTTCTTGAAAAAGGCTGCGTTTATGTGATCCCATTGATGGAGAGCCTCAATCTGCCAACTGGGCTGTCGGCAGTTGCCAATGCCAAATCTTCGACCGGGCGGCTGGATCTGCTGACCCGCACAATCACCGATGGCGGCACAGAATTTGACCGAATCCCGGATGGATATGATGGCCCTTTGTACGCCGAAGTGTGCCCGCGCAGTTTTTCAGTTCTTGTTCGCTCTGGTCAGCGTTTGAATCAAATCAGATTTCGGCAAGGAATGGCCGTCTTGGACGATGCGGCTCTTGCGGCCCTTCATGCCAGCGAACCACTTGTAGATGGAACTGCGGTTATCTCCGACGGATTGGGATTCTCGGTGGATTTGCTGCCCAAAAGTGGGGATCTGCTTGGCTACAGGGCCAAGCCGCACGCTGGCGTGATCGATATGAACCGGATCGGCCACTACCCGGTGCGCGATTTTTGGGAAGAAATCCGATCCGGCGAAGGACGCATCATTCTGGATCCCGGGGCGTTTTATATACTGGTCAGCCGCGAATCGGTGACCATCCCGCCGGACTATGCTGCGGAAATGGCACCCTATTTGGCCATGGTTGGCGAATTTCGCGTGCACTATGCCGGATTTTTTGATCCCGGATTTGGGTATGCAGCCGCTGGTGGCGCAGGATCGCGCGGCGTGCTTGAGGTGCGCTGCCACGAGGCGCCCTTTGTGTTGGAGCATGGGCAGATCGTGGGCCGGTTGGTCTACGAACGCATGCAACAGCGTCCCATGACGCTCTACGGGGCTGGTATCGCCTCAAATTATCAGGGTCAGGGGCTAAAGCTGGCCAAGCAGTTCCGATTGGACTGATGGCATTTTACCGGCCTATACGCCGTGCCAGCGAGGCCGCCTGCTTTGCCCGTTTCGCCGATGCCTTTGCTTCGTTCATCTGGGCCAACTCTTCCGGTGTCATGTCTTCAGCGGATTTTCCGCGGCCAACGGCATAGTTTATTCCTGCATCGACACCTTTGCCGACCAGTTTGCGAACCACCATATTGATGATCATGTTCAAAATACGCGACAGGTCCATGATTACTCCTCAAACATTTCTGATTGGCCCAAGGCCTCTGGATCATCGTCCAAAGCC
>CANHLE010000015.1 GCA_947461435.1 Paracoccaceae bacterium
AGCGCCGATGAAGGGATTGCGATTGGCAAGATGTTCCGGGATTCGGGGCTGGTCGATTTCTTGAACATCATCAAGGGGCGGATATTTACAGATGCCGCCATGACCGACGTCATTCCGATTCATGGCATGAAATCTGCGCCGCATCTTGATTTCGCCGGGCGGGTGCGCGCCGAGGTGGGTCTGCCGACATTCCATGCGGCGCGAATCCCGGATGTGGCCACGGCGCGGCATGCGATTGCGACCGGGCAGTTGGATATGGTCGGGATGACGCGCGCGCACATGGCCGACCCCCATATCGTGCAAAAAATCATCGAGGGGCGCGAGGAAGACATTCGGCCCTGCGTTGGGGCCACCTATTGTCTGGACCGGATCTATCAGGGCGGAATGGCCTTGTGCATTCACAACCCCTCTACCGGGCGCGAGGCAGAAATGCCCCATGCCATTGCACCTGCCGCGATAGCCAAGCGGGTGGTGGTGGTTGGCGCAGGTCCGGCCGGATTGGAAGCTGCGCGCGTGGCGGCCGAACGCGGCCATCATGTGACGGTTTTTGAGGCCGCAGATTCGCCCGGGGGGCAGATTGGACTGATTGCGCGCAGCAAGCGGCGGGCCGAGTTGATCGGGATTGTGGATTGGCGGATGGCACAGGCGGCGGCGCGCGGGGTGGAGTTTCGGTTCAACACTTGGGCCGAGGTGGATGACGTGCTGGCCCTGACACCGGACGTTGTGGTGATTGCCACCGGCGGGTTGCCACAAAAGGATATCTTGAAATTTGGCAATGATCTGACGGTTTCGGCCTGGGATATCTTGTCGGGTGATGTGAAACCCGGGGCAAACGTTCTGTTGTATGATGACGCAGGCGATCACACCGCCATGCAAGCGGCGCAGATGATTGCCGAGGCGGGAGCGCATGTGGAGGTGATGACGCCGGACCGCAGTTTTGCGCCCGAAGTGATGGCCATGAATCTGGTGCCCTATATGCGCGCTTTGCAGGACAAGGATGTAACCTTTACGGTCACCTACCGATTGACCGGGGTGGAGCGGGAGGGCAACCAGATCAAGGCCACGATCGATTCTGATTATATGACTCTGGGCAAAGTCGCCCGTTACGATCAAGTCGTCGTCAACCACGGAACGCAGCCAATTTCGGATCTGTATTTCGCGTTGAAACCACTGTCGGTGAACCGGGGTGCCGTGGATTACGATGCGATGATCGATCTGAGGGCGCAAACCCTCGCAGGCGGGCCAGAGGGGTTTCAGCTTTTCCGCATCGGCGATGCAGTAGAGGCCCGGAATATCCACGCCGCGATCTATGATGCGCTGCGGCTTGTGTCGGTGATCTGAGGGCACGCACTGGCCCCTATTCTTCGGCGGGGGGCGTTTGGCCGGCTTGGACAAGCCTAAAGGGGCATAACCATCTCTTGATGGGGAATTCCGGCATCGTCAAACTCGGGGCCGACGGGGGAAAAGCCCAGCGCCGCGTAGAACCCCAAGGCATGGGTTTGGGCGCCGAGCGTGACATTGTGGATACCGGGCAGGCTGCGGGCGATCTGAACGGCGGCGCGGATCAGGGCGGCGCCGTGGCCTCGGCCGCGCGCAGACTTGATCACGCAGACGCGGCCGATCTTGACATAGTCATGACCCAAGATCAGGCGGGCAGAGCCCAGCGGTGTTTCACCTAAGCTGAGAAGCAGGTGAATGGCGGCATCATCTTCGTCGTCAATCTCATCTGCTTCGGACACGCCCTGTTCGTCGATGAAGACAGCCCGGCGCAGAGCGCGGCACAGAGGGATATCACGGGTTTGGCGGATCACGGCGGTCATGCGAAGTAGTCACGCAAGATGCGGGCGTAGATCGATTTCAGCTGACCGATTTGGGCAACTTCGACCCGCTCGTCAACCTGATGCATGGTTTTTCCCACAAGGCCAAATTCAACCACGGGGCAATGATCCTTGACAAAGCGCGCGTCGGAGGTGCCGCCCGAGGTGCTCATCTCGGGCTGGCGGCCGGTTTCGGCCTGAACCGCGCGGGCGACAAGCGCCGACCAATCGCCGGGCGGCGTAAGAAAGCTTTCGCCCGAAATCTGAAGGCGCAGGTCAATCTGAACACCCGTTTGTGCGGTAACGACCTGAGCGTGCCCGCGTAGCCAATCGGACAAGGATTGCCCGGTGTGCAGATCATTATACCGGATGTTGACCGTGGCCGTACCCTTGGCCGGAATCACGTTGGTGGCCGGATTGCCGCAATCGATGGTGGTGATCGCAAGCGTAGACGCATCGAAATGCGCCGTGCCCTGATCAAGCGGCTTGGAATCAAGACGCGCCAATAATTGAACCAAGGCGGTCATGGGGTTTTTTGCGCGATGCGGATAGGCGGAATGGCCCTGAACCCCTGTTGCCGTGAACCAGCAGGTCATGGACCCGCGGCGACCAATCTTCATCATCTCGCCCATGACATTGGGTGATGTCGGTTCACCCACCAGGCAATGGCTCATCCGTTCGGCGTTTTGCGACATCCAATCCAACAGCGCGACCGTGCCGTCGGTAGCATCGCCCTCTTCGTCACCGGTGATGGTCAAGATCACCGCGCCATCGGGCGGCGTGTCACGTACAAAATCAATGGCGGCTGCCACAAAGGCGGCTACGCCGGATTTCATATCGGTGGCGCCGCGACCATACATGAACCCATCGACAATGGCCGCGCCAAAGGGATCTTGAGTCCAGGCGGCGGAATCGCCAACGGGGACCACATCGGTGTGACCGTTGAACCCAAGACTGCGGTTTGCCCCCCGATTTCCCCAGCGGGCAAAAAGATTGGCTGTGCCATTGCGGTCGACCCGGGTGCACGTGAAGCCTGCGCCCGACAAGGTGGCATCCAATAGCTGGAGCGCACCGCCTTCGGTGGGTGTCACCGACGCGCAGCGGATCAGGGCGGCGGTCAAGGCGACCGGATCAACAGGAGAGGGGGCGGCCATAGGGTACCTTTTTGCTGAACGTGGCCCAAGACCTAGCCAATGCGGCCGCCTGCTTCAACCGCCTTGCAGGACGGATGACAAGGCCAATGGAAAAAGTTAAAGATCGACACAACAGGTTGGGGCCGAAATGGCCCATGATACAATAGGCATTTTGAAGACCCCATGATTGTTGCGGAGTATGTTTGTGAGCGACTGGTTGATCCTATCTGACACACCGCTGGGACGGCCCCGAAACGAGGCCGAGGCTGAATTGGGCTTGGGCCTGTTTGCGGTGGAGTTTCACCTGCCTTTGGCCGAACCTACTGTGCTGTTGGATTATCGCAGTTCTGCCGGTGCAGAGATGACGTTTTCGGTTCTGTATGATCCCAAGGCCGGAATTTCCGTCTTGCAGCGTCAAGGCGGGCAACCACGGCGCTTTGTGTTGCCGGGGCCCCTGCCCTATGCGTCAGGGGTGGCGCGGCTGACCTTGCATTTCGACGCATCGGACCGTGGTGTCTGGCTGATCCGGCTGGAACTGCCGGGGGTGGCGGCTGTTCTGGATGCGTCGGGCGAGGGCTGTTTACCATTTGATCTGAACGCGTTCGACCGGTTGTGCGCGCAGGTGGGCGGCGCGCAATGGCACGGGTCTGTTCTGTGGTTCGGCATATCGAAAGGTCGCACAATGCCGCCGCGGCGATCATGGATCGGGCGAAATACCCCTGTGACGACTGTGCGCGGCCCCGTCTTTGCCGAGGCCCTACGCGCCGGGGATTTGGTTCAGGTTCTGGATCACGGGTTTGCGGCACTGGAGTTTGTCGGCCGCATCGAAGTGCCAAGCCGGGGGTCTTATGCACCCGTCTTGTTGCGCACCCCATTCTTTGGGGCGACCCGCGATTTGCTGATATCCGCCGACCAGATGGTTTTGGTTGGCGGTGTATCGGTGGAATATGTCTGCGGCGTTGAAGAGGTGTTGATCCAATCAGCGGTGATGGTGAATGGTCGGACAGCGATGTTGGAAAATCGGCGCGCCTCGACCATCGGGATGACGCTGGATTTCGGGAAACCTGTCATCCTGCCGACAGATGGTGTTGGGTTGCTGATCCCGTCGGCGGGGTCTGGGCGGCCTGCCCCGCGGCGTGTCCTGGAAGACTTCGAGGCGCATCCCCTTTTGCCGATCATTGGGGCGGGATCCGTGCGCGTGCGGGCCTGATCAGTCGAAAAAGGGTGTCATCTGGGCCACGATGACCGAATTCTGATCCAGCGCCATTTGCATAAGCTTGCGCTCTTCTTCGTCAATCTCATCCCCGGCTTTGATCCGTTCCTCCAAGGTGCCATAGCCCGAAACGTCCAGCGGGTTCAGCCCTGCCTCTTTCAGGATGGCAACAGTTTCGCGGACCGCTTCGGCCTCGTCGACGCCGGAGGCATAGCAGACAAGTCCTGCGCCCGTGGCTTTTGGGGGCAACTCGTCGCCCGCCTTTCGGCCAACCTCCACAGCTAAGGTATAAACCTTTTGCGGGCGTTTTTCCTTCTTTGGCTTGTCATCGTCGTCCGTCATGCGCCCGACCTTTGTTATTTGCGGCGAAGATATACGTAATAGGCCCCGGAACCGCCGTGACGCAAGTGCGCCTCGGTCAGTTGTTGAACGACAGGGGCCAAAGGTGGAAGCCGCAGCCAATGCGGCAACTGATGGCGCAACGCGCCGATGCGTTGCGGGATTGCACCGTTGTCGTGCGTGGCCTTGCCTTTCCCAGTGATCACGAGAACCAGACGCAAGCCGCTGGCACGTGCGGTCAGGATAAAGCTGATCAGCTCGGCATGGGCTTCGGACAGGGTCATGCCATGCAGATCCAACCGCGCCTCGGGCAAGATCTTGCCTTTGGTCATCCGCATGTGGGTCTTGGCATCCATATTCAAGGGTTGGCTGGCCAAGACCTCTGGCAAAGTTTTGGGATGATCCAACCGCGGGTGCGCGCGCGGCGCTTTTTCGCCCAGCGAAAACGCATCGATCCGGGCGGGGACAGGTGGAACTTTGTGCGTCAGGGGCAAAGCCTCTGGCGTGCTTTCGGCGATAAAGGCCTTGCGGCCAGAGATCGGCTTGGCGGTTTTGGCAACAGCTTCCCACAGTTGCCGTTCTTCAGGTTTCAGATGGCGCCGACGCATGTCAAAAGCTTTCCGGCGCGGCCATCGCATAGGCCCGATCGATGGGCAAAAGCACAAGCATCCGTCCGCCATCGCGGATATTGCCTGCCTTACGTCCGGCCTCTTGGCCTGTTCCAAAAAAGATATCCGCGCGCTGGGCCCCCTTGATGGCCCCACCCGTATCTTGGGCCACCATCAATCGCCACATCGGATCTACGCCGTCTTTTTCCAACCACACAGGTGCGCCCAGCGGCACAAAATCCGGATCGATGGCCAGACTGCGCAGCGTAGAGATAGATCGCCCCATGGCGCCAATCGGGCCTGCTTCGGGTGGCAGGTCATTGAGTTTGCGGAAAAAAACATAAGACGGATTCACGTTCAGCAAAGGCCCTGCCATTTGCGGGTTGCGCCGGATATAGGCGCGGATCGCCTCAGCAGAGACCTGATCTGATCGCATGATGCCGCGTTCGACCAAGGCATCGCCCAGCGATCGATAGGCATGGCCGTTGCGCCCGGCATAGCCCAGACGCACAACAGACCCGTCTTGAAGGCGAATGCGGCCCGATCCTTGAATTTGCATGAAGAACAGATCAACCGGGTCGTCGAGCCACGCAATTTCAAGGCCACGGCCGCGCAAGATGCCGCGTTCGATCGTGGCGCGATCATGCCATTGCATGCCATCCTTCAACTCGGGTGGGCGGCGGTAGACGGGCCAAGAATAGCGCGACGTGCGGGTTTTGGAGCCGCTCAATTCCGGTTCAAAATATCCGGTAAACAAGGCCGGGGGCGTGCCAAACTGAACCGGGCGAAAGAACAGCTCAAAAAACGCCTTTGACGCGGCTTCGCTGACCACGGCCTCTTGGGCGAGCGCACATATCGGCTTCCAGTCTGGACCGCGCAGCAGATCGCAGGTGACCAAAAAACTTTGCAAGGCCGCCTGATGGTCATCTGCTTCCCAACCTTGAAGATCGGCGAAAGTCAGAAGTTTGGCTTCAGCCTGGGTTTGCGATGCCATCACCGCCAACCCAAGCCCCAACACTGCCCCTGCAAAGCGCCCGATGGACCGCATGGCAAAGGTCAGTCCCCGGTTGCGGACAGCTGCCAGTTCGGGTCAGCGGCGCCGATCTGACGTTCAAAAGTCCAGATGTCGCGTTGTCGCTTGATGGCCGTCGGGCTGCCTTCAACGATATCTCCGGCCTTGTTGCGGACAACGACGGTCAGTTCACCCATAAAGCGCAGGGTCAGTTCGGCAAATTTGGTGACCGGGTCAAAGCGGGCTTCTTCGATCACCATCTCACGGATGCCAGAGAACTTTGATTCCAAAGTAATGCCTTTGGTCTCGCGGTCGGCAATGGCTGTGCCAAAACTCTCTTCGACTTCGTCCGTCAGGAAGGGACGGATGCTGTCAAGATCGCCATTCTGAAAGGCCATCAAGATCATTTCATAGGCGCCGCGTGCGCCCCCCAAAAAGCCGTTGACTGAAAAATCAGGTTCAATCTGCTTGATCTGCGCCAGGGCCAGCGCCGAAGAAGAGCCTTCGGGAACATGATCTGTGATGTCTGGGTCAGACGCGCCCGAACGGGGCGGCGTTTCAACCAGACGCGGACGCATCTGATCGCTTGGCACGGGCGGCTTTTCAAAACCGTCGCGCGTGCCCAGAACAGAGCGCAGCTTTAGGATCAGAAAAATAGCAATCCCGGCAAGGACAAGGAGTTGCAGGATAGAGGAACTCATGCGCAACCTCGGTGAGGGTAGGACGTTGTTCGTCCTATGTAGGTGCTGGCAGGGCACAAGTCCACCTTAGGGCGCATAACAAATACCTCAACTCGCAGTTCTGGCCATAATCTGCATTTTGCGGGGCTTGACTTGGCCTTCGGTGGAACATAGGACGACCGCACCAGAAAGTGCCGCTGTAGCTCAGCTGGTAGAGCACGTCATTCGTAATGATGGGGTCGGGAGTTCGAGTCTCTTCAGCGGCACCACTTGGTCATCCAAAATGATCGGACGAGATCCAAAGAACCCTGTCTCGCTGGGGGTTTTCTGGATAAATATGTCCAGCATTGCGCGGGCTTGATCAGGTAATGTGTCCAATATCGGGTACGCTCAGGGCGCAGGGCACACCCACCCCTTAGGGAGTTCCGACATATGGCGCGGGCTGATGCCAAGATTTGCAATCTGACAACCAAAATCACAGACAAAGAAAATTTGGAATTCGTCGGCCAATTCTGACGGCCGGGCGTTGGCCGCCGCCTATTCGGCGGCGGTCGGCACAACGGCGGTCTTTGCTTTGTTTCGCGTCAACTTGGTCTTGACCCACGCCCACTGAGCCTTGGTGCGGCGTTTGATCACGGTTGGTGCGGTGATCATCACGGGAACCATGACAAGGGTCAGCAGGGTTGAAAACAGCAGGCCTGACACGAGTGCGGCGGAAAGGTGGGTAAACCAAGATCCCGACAAGCCGCCAACCACGATATCACGGCGAATAAAATCAAACTCCACGTTCAGCGCCATGGGGATAACACCGCCAGCCGTAACGATTGCTGTCAGCAAAACGGGCCGGATTCGCTGGGCCACTGTCAGAAGCATGGCCTTGACCGGCTCCACCCCATCGTCGCGGTTGTAGTGGTTGTAGGTGTCGATCAGAACGATCCCGTTTTTCACCACGATCCCGGTCAAGGCCACGATGCCAAGGCCTGTCATGATGGCAGAAAAGCTCATCCCAGTGACAACCATGCCCAAAAGAACGCCAGAGATGGACATGATGACCGTCGAAAGTGTGACCAAGACTTGGTAAAAGCTGTTGTATTCGATCAAAAGAATCAAAAAGATCAGGAACATCGCAGCTGCGAAGGCCTTCATGATAAAGGCATTTGTTTCGTCGGTCTGTTCGGCGGCGCCGCCAAAGACGACCGTCACATCCCCCGGCCAAACCTGCGCATCCGTCCATTTTTGCACCTCAGCCACCTTGTCGGCGGCCATCAGGCCCGGTTCCAGATTTGCGGCGACATCCATGGCGTAAACGCCGTTGCGGCGGGTGATGTTGCCCACCTTTGGTTCAACCGTGCGCGTGACGAAATTGGAAACAGGGATCAGACCTGCTGAGGTGACGATGCGCATGGAATCGAGCGCATCCAGGCTGCGTTGATCGACCGGCAGCCGGACCACAATATCAATTTCATCGGTGGCATCTTCTGGGCGATACGAGCCAAGGCGCACCCCGTCTGTGACCAACTGTACGTAGGGCGCCAGATCGCGGATCGACACGCCGTACTTGGACGCCTCTGCCCGATCAAACGCCAGTTTCCATTCAATTCCGGGCGCAGGACGACCATCTTCAATGTCAATTGCGCCGCCCAAATCGTTCCCGATGAAATCGCGCAGCTTGGCGACAGAGGGCGTCAGATCGGCGAGTGTGGTAGATTCCACGCGCAGATTAATGGCCTTTCCAGCAGGCGGGCCGCCTTCTTGCGCTGCGATCTGCACTTCGAGACCTGAGATACCTTTTACCCGATTTCGGATTTCGGTGAAAATCTGTTCGGCTGGCCGGCGCTGCGACCAAGGCTGAAGTTGGAGTTGCAAGTTGCCGATCGTGTCAGGCGGCGATCCTTCGCCGCCGCCAAAGCCAAGAATAACGTCTTGGATACCGGCGACCTGCAGCACTTGATCTTGCACTTCCAGCAGCATGTCGCGAATTTCGATAGGCGAATAGTTGCCCCGCGTCACGACGCTGACCGTTCCGATTTCCGGCTCGGAGGCCGGAAAAGCCTCCATTCCGGTGGGGTGTTGGACATAGTAGAAAAAGGTGAAGCCGACGATGGCAAATCCTGCTGCAAGGGTCAGCAGGGGACGGTTCATCAGGCGGGCCATCAGGCGCACATAAACCCCGATCATGCCGCGCACTTTTTTCGGGTCAAACTTGGCCGGGATCATCACGATCTCTGCTTCGGCCTGGGCTTTTTCGTCGTGTTCGTGCTTGGCAATCAAGGACCCGATGACGGGCATAAAGATAAGCGCCGAGATAAGCGACGCGAACATGACCACGATCACCACGATGGGCAGATAGGACATGAACTTGCCAATGATGCCCGGCCAAAACAGCAAGGGCACAAAGGCGCCAAGCGTGGTGGCAGTGGCAGAGACGACGGGCACGAACATCTTTCGTGCCGCCATGATGAACGCCTCTTTGCGGGAGACGCCTTCGGCAAGTTTTCGTTCGGCATATTCAACAACGACGATCGGATCATCCACCAGAACGCCCACCGCGATGACCATGCCGAACATGGTCATCATATTGATGCTCATCCCCATGAAGTTGATCACAAGGAAAGCCATCATAAAGGAAATCGGGATCGACATGCCGATCATGATCGCCGGACGTACGCCCAGCGCCGCAATGCACATCACCAGAACAAGAACGACGGCTGTCAGAACAGCGGCTTCCAGCGTGCGATACAGGTTTTTGGTGCTGATGGATTCGTCCAGAAGATAGGAGTGGCCTACGCCTGCCGGCCAGTCTTTGACGACGGTTTCCGTCGCGGCGTGGATCTGATCAGACACTTCGATAATGTTGGTTCCAAGGCGCTTTGTTACGTCAATCGTGATTGCGGGGGCACCGTTGACATAGGCGTATTCGGTGGCGTCCTTGAAGGTGCGGGTCACTGTGGCGACATCGCCAAAGGTGACAACCGTATCGCCCACGGTTTTCAGCGGCAAGCTGAAGACATCTGCCGCGTTGTTGATCAGGCCGGGAACTTCGACGCTGAAGGCACCTTTGCCATTGTCGACTGTTCCGCCGGCCACCATCATGTTGTTGCGCGCCAGCGCATCAAACAGTTCGCCCGCCGTCAGACCATAGGCTTCAAGGTGAAGTTGGTCGATGCGCACTTCAAGAACCTCGTCGCGCTCTCCTTGAATCTCGACCTTTTGAACGTCGGGCAGCGCCTCGAGCGCGTCTTTCAGCAGGTTTGCCTGCCGAATCAGGGTGCGTTCGGGGACATCCCCATAAACAGCGACAGACAGAACCGGGCGATCCGTGAATGAAATTTCGTTCACGCTCGGCTCGTCCGCGTCTGCGGGCAGTTCGTTGATGATCCCGTCCAACTTGGCGCGGATATCCGAAAGGGCTTGGTCTTTGTCTGTATCGACCGAGAATTCCAAAAACACTGACACGTGCCCCTGTGAGGCCGTGGTGGTCATGTTTTCAAGGCCATCAACGTTATCAAGGCGGTCCTCGACCGGCTTTCCCAACAACTTTACCGCATCAGAAGGCGATATTCCCGTTTGACCGACCGAGACGTAGAAATAAGGAATGTCGATGGAGGGGAAGCTTTCTTTGGGCATCGACTGGTAGGCAACGCCGCCGCCGATCAGCAGCATGGCCATGATGGCCAAAACCACCCGGGGCATGCGCAAAACGCTTTCGATGAAGTTCAGCATGTGTGTGCCCCAATCATTCTGCGTTCTTAGCGTCAACCGATTGACCGGCTGTTACATATTCCTGTCCCAACACGATCAGGTCTGTCTTGAGCGGAAGGCCAGAGACCCAAACGCCCTCCCGTGTGTCTTGAAGGATGGTGATCGGGTAAAACACGACCTTTCCCTCTTCGACGGATTGAACGCCAAGGTTGCCATCAGAATCCAGTGTCATGATCGACTGCGGCAAAAGATGCGCAGGAATTGTCCCAAGGTTGACGGTCGCTTCGGCGGTCAATCCGTCCTTTATGGTTCCGGCCGCATTTTCAAATTCGATTTCAACGCCAAAGCTGCGCGTGGCCGGGTCGGAACTGACAGCGATATAGGTGACCTTGCCATGAGCCACAGCGCCGTTAATGGTTTTGATATCTGCCTCTAGGCCAAGTTTGGCCAGATCGATACGAGACTGTGGCACTGCACCGACAAAAACCATCGGGTCAAGTTGGACGATGGATGCGCAGGCACCGCCCATGGACAAGGTGTCGCCAACCTCGGCAAGGGGGCGCTGGATAACACCCGGAACTGTGGCGCGGATTTCGGTCCGGGCAAATTCGGCCATCGCGTTGTCAAGTCCGGCCGTCGCTGCTTCATAATTCGCTTCGGCGGCAGACACCGCCGTGATGAATCCCTCGCCGCTGTTGGCAGAGGCTAGATCCTTGGCCCGCAGGCTTTCATTGGTCTTCAGATCTGTCCGGGCCTTTACCAGGGCTGCATCGGCCTGAGCGACCGCTGCCTTTGCCTGATTGACGCTGGCCTGCCGTGTCCCGTTGTCGAGGGTACAGATCAAATCATTTTCTTTGACAATTTGGCCCTCCTTCACACTGACCGAAACCACGGTGTCAGAGGTCTTTGCGACGGCTGTCACGATCGCCTTGGCGGCGGTGTGGCCACGCAGGGTGGCGATCAGGGGCATGGGCTGAACAGAAAAGGTTTTGGTTCGGACAGAACGGGCAGGTCCGGCGTCCTTTGTCGTGGCCGCGTTGCGGTCTGCGATCGACAAAGAGGGATCCGCGGCCGTTTCGGCATGCTCAACCTCTTTGGCAAGGCCGGACCCTTCGACAACCGATGACAAGGGTCCGCCATCTTCGCCTTCAAGTGCGGAGACGATGCTTTTCTCACCCTCAACCGGTCCTTTTCCGCCGCGCACCAAGACACCGGTCAAGAACCACCCGGCAAAGCCCAAGATCAGGATGAACGCCAGTCCGTAAGATTTCCATGCCCGCATAATCGCTGTCGGCTCCTGAAAGTACGCCCATAAGGGGTAATGTGTTTTTCTGCTTAATATTGCGGTTTTGGTGGTGGGTGCAATCCGATAGCGCCGATATGTGAACGTCCAAAGGGGCTTTGCTGATTAATTCGGCGTCAAAAAGTACGTTTCTTCCAAATCGCATCGTCTCCCATCTTCGAAACCATGGTGGCATGGGCTGCCAACTCGGCTTCGGTCGTTCTGTCAGGCAGGGGGGAAGGTCGGGCGGACGGGCGCCAGTTGGCTTCCATTTCATCCGCCTTTGCTTGGGCTTTGGTCTGTGAAGGCGCGCCGGACAAGACAAGATCGGGCTGCCGTCCGCCAATTAGTTCAAGATAGACTTCTGCCAATATTTCGCTGTCCAGCAGGGCGCCATGTTTTTCGCGTTTGGAATTATCGACGCCAAAGCGCCGGCAAAGCGCATCCAGAGAGGCCGGGGACCCTGGGAATTTGGCACGGGCCATGGCAACCGTGTCAATCGCTTGCGCCCAAGGTAGCGCGGGACGCCCGGCCTTTTGCAGCTCTGCATTCAGAAATTTCATGTCGAAGGCGGCGTTGTGGATGATAAGTTTGGCCTCGCCAATAAAGGCCAGAAAATCGGCGGCGCAGTGTGTGAACAGCGGTTTGTCACGCAGGAAATCATCACCCAGTCCGTGCACTTCAAAGGCCTCTTTTGGCATCGAACGTTCAGGGTTGAGGTATTGGTGGTAGGTGCGCCCGGTAGGCATATGATTCAGCAACTCAACCGCGCCGATTTCAACGATGCGGTGGCCCTCTGACGGCTCAAACCCAGTGGTTTCTGTATCCAGAACGATTTCACGCATCGGCAAGCCCTTTGGAAATATCTGCCAGGACATGTCTCACGGCGGCCTGCGCGCTGTCCAGATCAAGTGTTTCAATCACCCAAGTCGCCCGGGCGCGTTTTTCATCGTCGTGCATCTGGCGGGACAAAATCAAGTTGAACTCGGCCTCTGTCATGGACCCGCGTGACAAAACCCGGGCGCGTTGAACCTCTGCCGGGGCAGAGACGACCACAATTCCATCACACTGCGCATCGGCCCCGGTTTCAAACAAAAGTGGGATATCCAGCACCACGATCGGCGCTGTTGTTGCCTGCAAAAACGCTGCGCGGTCGGCGGCGACAAGGGGGTGTACTTTGGATTGCAAGAAATCAAGAACCGATGGGTCGATGGCGATTTTGGCGCGCAATTTTGGGCGCGATACGGCCCCGTTTTCAATAACATCGGGATAGGTTGCCCCAATGATCCCTGTTGCCGCGCCATCTGGGCCATAAAGCCGATGAACGGTGGAATCGGCATCCCAGACCGGCACACCTTGCGCAGCAAACATCTGCGCCGTGGTGGACTTGCCCATTCCGATCGATCCGGTAAGGCCAAGGATATAGGGCATCAGACGGCCAGAACGGCGTCACGCGTGGCTTGGTCGACCTCTGGACGGGTACCAAACCAACGTTCAAAACCTGGGGCTGCCTGATGCAAAAGCATACCAAGCCCATCGACGATGGTGCAGCCTGCTGCCTCTGCCTCGATCAAGAATTGGGTTTTCAGCGGCGCATAGACCAAGTCCGTCACCAACATACCGGGACGCAAACCATCAAGGGGAACCCGCAGATCGGGCTTTCCAACCATGCCCAAAGAGGTTGTGTTCACCACCGTTGCGCAGCCTTCGATCATATTGCCGGCTTGCACCCATTCGTGGACTTGCACCTTTGCGCCGAAATCAGCGCGCAGCGCCTCGGCGCGGGGTCGTGTGCGATTGGCGATGCGAATTTCTGGCACGCCAACCTCGATCAGGGCGGCCACGATGGCGCGCGCTGCGCCCCCAGCGCCCAAAACCGCGGCAGGGCCGGCGGCCGGGTTCCATCTGGGTGCATGTTGCCGCAAATTGGCGATAAAACCGGCGCCATCGGTATTGTCGGCGTGTATTTTGCCATCCTTTCGGAAGATCAGCGTATTTGCTGCGCCGATCAGCGCAGCCCGGTCGGTAACAACATCTGCCAGCTTCAAGACCGCTTCCTTATGCGGAATGGTGACATTGATGCCAACGAACCCCATCCGGGGCAGCATTTGCAGGGCCTCTTTCAGATCGGTCGGCGCGATATCCATGGGGATGTAGTGGCCTTTGATCCCCAGACGCCTTAACCAAAAGCCGTGAAGGGCGGGGGATTTGCTGTGCGCAATCGGATGGCCGATGACGCCCGCCAATGGGATTTTCGGATGATCTGTCATGACTCTATGAACCCTCGCTGGGCGAGATAGGAAAGAAGCGGCAAAAGGGGCAGGCCCAAGATGGTGAAATAATCCCCTGTAATGGCGCTGAAAAGACGGATGCCTTCTTCTTCAAGCTTATATCCGCCGACAGATGCGGAAATGCCGGGCCAATTGCGACCAAGATAGCCGTCCAGATACCCGTCGGAGACCGGTTTCATGGTCAAGTTTGCCTCACCTATGTGACGCCATATCGGCTTTGCCGCATCATAAAGGACCAGTGCAGACAAAAGGCGATGGGATTTTCCCCGCAAATCGGTCAGTTGTTGGCGCGCTTGTTCCAGTGTTTCCGGCTTTGACAGAATGGCGCCGCCAAATTCCAGAACCTGATCACATCCCAGAACCAAGGCTCCGGGATGCTTATCGGCCACGCGCGCCGCTTTCATTTCAGCCAAGGCATCAGCAACATCATGCGGCTTTGCGTTTTCCGCCTGCAAAGATTGGCGGATCATCTCTTCGTCGATTCGGGCAGCAAGGGCGGTAACCTCCACACCGGCGCGGCGCAGAAGGCTGGCCCGGATTTCAGACCCAGAGGCGAGGATGAGCGGGCGGTTCATGGGAAATGGCCTGTGGATATTCAGGTTATGTTCTGCAGGAGCGTTTTCCCCGAAGGGCGCGTTTGGCCGAAGGAGGCGAGGTTTGCAGCAAATTGTCAATCCTTTGGTAAGGTTTGTTAACAAGGGGAAGATCGCGATTTTGGCCTGTGAATGATCTGTTTTCGGATGGGGGTGGGGATGATCATGGCTTGCAGACCTGACCTATTAAATATTTGCTTTCATGGGATTTAATTTCATTTGCCTTGTGGCCGTGCATTTCATCAACAGCTTTATGCCTTGGGGACAAGACCGGGGTCAGTTGGCCGACTTCAGTTATCAAGAGGCCCTACAACATCATCTTTCTTTATATCTTCTTTTATTCTTTAAGTAGGAAGACGAGGAGAAAACAAATGATCGACTTTCTGGCTGACTGGTACACTTGGACCAAATCCCTGCATATCATTTCCGTAACCGCCTGGATGGCGGGATTGTTTTATTTGCCCCGCTTGTATGTTTATCATGTGGAAGCGGTCGAACCAGGCTCGGCCACCGATGCGATGTTCCAAACCATGGAACGGCGGCTTTTGAAGTCGATCATGGGCCCCGCCATGATGGCCACGTGGGTTTTTGGCCTTTGCTTGGTGATGACGCCCGGAATCGTGGATTGGGGACAGGTTTGGCCTTGGACAAAAGCCGTGTCAGTTCTTGCGATGACAGTTTTTCACCTTTGGCTGTCGGCGCGGGCGAAAGATTTTGTTGCCAATCGCAACACACGGTCTGGTCGCGACTACCGGATCATGAATGAGGTGCCGACGCTGCTTTTGATTGTGATCGTCTTCTCGGTGGTGGTGAAGTTCTGATTGCTTGACTTGCGCTGCCCGTCTGCTTAGGTGCGGTTTGTGTGCGAGGCCATTCGGCTGTATCCGCGCTTCCCGATCCATTTGAATTCCTGCTGGCCCAAAGGGCCACCTGAGGTATGTCCATGTCCGCTGAACAATTGAACCTTGCCGATCTTAAGGCCAAGACGCCGGCCGAATTGCTGGCCATGGCCGAGGAATGGGACATCGAAAATGCCCCGAACATGCGTAAGGGCGAGATGATGTTCTCGATCTTGAAAGAGCATGCCGAGGAAGGTTGGGAAATTGGCGGCGATGGCGTTCTGGAAGTTCTGCAGGACGGATTTGGCTTTTTGCGCTCTCCTTCTGCGAATTATCTGTCTGGTCCCGACGATATCTATGTTTCGCCCGAGATGATCCGTCAGTTCAGCCTGCGCACGGGCGATACCATTGAAGGTATCATTCAGGCGCCGCGAGAGAATGAGCGGTATTTTTGTCTGACCAAGGCGACAAAGATCAACTTTGATGACCCTGAAAAGGCGCGTCACAAGGTACATTTTGATAACCTTACGCCGCTTTATCCTGATGAGCGGTTGAAGATGGAAGTTGAAGATCCGACGATCAAGGACCGTTCGGCGCGGATCATCGATCTGGTTTGTCCAATCGGCAAAGGCCAGCGTGCGTTGATCGTTGCCCCTCCTCGGACGGGCAAGACTGTTTTGCTGCAAAACATCGCCAACTCGATCGCAACGAACCACCCTGAATGCTATTTGATCGTTTTGCTGATCGACGAGCGGCCCGAAGAGGTGACCGATATGCAGCGGTCGGTGAAGGGTGAAGTTGTGTCTTCGACCTTCGACGAACCCGCAACCCGGCACGTGGCCGTGGCAGAAATGGTGGCCGAAAAGGCCAAGCGTCTGGTCGAGCATAAACGCGATGTTGTCATCTTGTTGGACAGCATCACGCGCCTTGGCCGGGCCTTTAACACGGTTGTTCCCTCGTCTGGCAAGGTCTTGACCGGCGGCGTTGATGCGAATGCGTTGCAACGTCCAAAGCGGTTCTTTGGTGCCGCGCGGAATATCGAAGAGGGTGGCAGTTTGACCATCATTGCGACCGCGCTGATCGATACCGGAAGCCGGATGGACGAAGTGATCTTTGAAGAATTCAAGGGAACTGGCAACAGTGAGATCGTTCTGGACCGTAAGGTGGCCGACAAGCGCGTGTTCCCGGCCATCGATATCTTGAAGTCGGGCACCCGCAAAGAAGACTTGTTGGTAGACAAGGTTGATTTGGCGAAGACCTATGTGCTTCGCCGGATCTTGAACCCAATGGGAACCACAGACGCGATCGAATTCTTGCTCACCAAATTGAAGCAGACAAAATCGAACGCGGAATTCTTTGATTCGATGAACTCGTAATCGCCCAGGAGGCGGGGGCGGAAATGGACACGATCTTTGCCTTGGCAACGGCAAGGGGCAAAGCGGGCGTCGCAATTGTGCGCCTGTCGGGCCCCGGTGCGTTCAAGGCAGCAGTCAGCTTGTGCGGAAGCCTTCCACAGCGGCGCCGCGCCGCACTGCGATTGCTCCGGTCGGACGAGGCGGTTTTGGATCAGGCCCTTGTCCTGTCGTTTGACGCAGGGCAGTCCTTTACCGGCGAAGATGTGGTAGAATTCCACCTTCATGGGTCTGTTGCCGTCATCCAAGCCGTGCTGAAAGAGCTATCGCATCTTGATGGCCTACGCTTGGCAGAACCCGGGGAATTCACCCGCCGCGCCCTTGAAAATGGGATGCTGGATCTGACACAGGTCGAAGGACTGTCAGACCTGATCGAGGCGGAAACCGAAGCGCAACGGCGTCAGGCCTTGCGCGTTCTGTCTGGGGCCATCGGCCAAAGGGCGGAAATTTGGCGCAAGACGCTCGTTCGTATCGCGGCCCTGATCGAAGCCACGATTGACTTTGCCGATGAAGATGTGCCGGTCGATGTGTCGCCAGAGGTGTCATCTTTGATGGCTACACTGTTGGACGCTTTACGAAATGAAGTTCGCGCCGCGCGATCGGCGGAGCGCGTACGGGCCGGCTTTGAGGTGGCAATCATTGGGCAGCCCAATGTCGGAAAATCTACTTTGCTCAATGCGTTAGCGGGCAGAGAGGCTGCGATCACCTCGGAGTTTGCGGGGACGACGCGGGATGTCATCGAAGTGCGGATGGACGTGGACGGCCTGCCGGTTATCTTGCTTGATACGGCAGGGCTGCGTGAGACGGCGGACCCGGTTGAGCGTAAGGGCATCGACCTTGCGGTGCGGCGGGCCGAGGCGGCGGATTTGCGGGTGTACCTTTTGGAATCCGCTGACGAAGCCGCCGCGATCACCTTGCGACCGGGCGATCTGCGTGTGGTCTCAAAGGCCGATCAGGCAAAGAATTGGGAAGGATTGTCGGTTTCCGGTCTGTCTGGCCAGGGGATCGACGCGCTGTTGGCGGCCATCTCGGCGGAACTTGGGGCCCGGATCCCGATTGACGGCGTGATGACCAGAGAACGGCACATTGCCGCCATGCGGAGCGCGATTGAGGCTTTGGAATCGGCGCAGATTGAAGTAACAGGCGGGATGCAGCTTGCAGAGGTTGCGGCGGCGGATGTGCGCCGGGCCATCGCTGCGATGGATGTTCTGATTGGGCGGCTCGGTGTAGAAGATTTTCTGGCAGAGATCTTTTCAAGTTTCTGTATCGGCAAATGAGGGCGTTTCACGTGAAACATTTTGATGTGGTGGTGATCGGCGGCGGGCATGCGGGCGCAGAGGCGGCAGCGGCTTCGGCGCGGATGGGCGCAAGAACCGCATTGGTGACCATGTCCGCGGCAACAATAGGTGTGATGTCCTGCAACCCGGCGATTGGCGGCTTGGGCAAGGGCCACCTCGTTCGTGAGATTGATGCGCTGGACGGGATCATGGGCCGCGCTGCGGATGAGGCGGGAATTCAATTTCGCCTGCTGAACCGGCGCAAGGGCCCAGCTGTACAGGGGCCGCGTGCCCAGGCTGACAGAAAGATATATCGCCATGCCATCCAGCGTCTTTTGGCTGCAACGGCAGGATTGACCATCGTTGAGGGCGAGGTTGTTGACCTGAAGATGGGGACTGCCGGGGACATCGAAGGATGTGTGTTGGCAGACGGATCGGAAATATCGGCATCAGCCGTTGTTTTGACAACGGGGACGTTTCTAAATGGTGTAATCCATATCGGTGACCAGCGCAAAACTGGCGGCCGAGTGGGCGATGCGGCGTCTGTTCGGCTGGCGGAACGACTGGGTGCGATGGATTTGGCCAGGGGCCGGCTTAAGACGGGCACACCGCCAAGACTCGATGGGCGCACGATCGACTGGTCCAAACTGGAAAGTCAACCGGGCGATTCAGAGCCAACGATGTTTTCATTCCTGAACAAGGCGCCCGTTCAGCGGCAGGTTTCCTGTGGGATCACACATACCAACGAAAAGACGCATGATATCGTAAGGGCGAATCTGTCGCGCTCGGCCATGTACGGCGGCCACATCGAAGGTGTCGGCCCGCGCTATTGCCCGTCCATCGAGGATAAGGTTGTGCGGTTTGCTGATAAAACCTCGCACCAAGTGTATCTGGAGCCGGAAGGGTTGGATGATCACACGATCTATCCGAACGGGATTTCGTCTTCTTTGCCCGTTGAGGTTCAAGAAGCATATGTTCGGTCGATTGTGGGGTTGGAGAGCGTAGAAATCTTACAGCCCGCCTATGCGATCGAATACGATTTCTTCGATCCACGGGGCCTTAGGCCAGGTCTGGATGTCGAGAATACCCCCGGTTTGTACTTTGCCGGCCAGATCAATGGCACAACAGGCTACGAAGAGGCGGCGGCGCAGGGTTTGGTTGCGGGTTCAAACGCTGCTGCGGCAGCGCTGGGGTGTGACAGCCTTCGCTTTGATCGGGCCACGAGTTATATTGGGGTAATGCTGGACGATCTGATCGGCCGCGGCGTATCAGAGCCCTATCGCATGTTCACGTCGCGGGCCGAATACAGGCTTTCGCTTCGCGCAGACAATGCGGATCAGCGGCTAACGCAGTTCGGGATGGATCGCGGTCTGGTGAAGGCAGAGCGCAAGGCTGCATTCGAGGCGAAAATGACCGCCCTGAAGGCTGGCCGCGCGCTTTTGAGCGGCCAGGCATTGAGCCCCAAGGATCTTGCGCTTTCAGGAATTGTTGTCAGCCAGGACGGGCAAAGGCGCACAGCCTATCAGGTTCTCTCCATTGCTGGGGTGGAGCCTGCCCAACTTGACGCGATGGTTCCGGGGTGGGCAGCGACACCTTCAGACATCAAGGTTCAGTTGAGTTATGACGCGCTGTATGCGCAATACATCGACCGTCAAAAGAACGAAGCGCGGGGTCTGTCGCAAGCAATGGCCCGTGAGATTCCAGCGGATTTCGCCTTTTCGGAAATGTCTGGCCTGTCGGCGGAATTGACGGCGAAGCTTCAACGCCTGCGGCCCGCCACGTTGGACGACGCGGCGCGTGTAGAAGGAATGACACCGGCGGCGTTGACGTTGATTCTGGCCTGTCTGAAGAAGGCGGAAAGATCGCGGGTTGCCGGGGCATGACAATTGTCAGTGGCGTTTTGCCAGACTGGTTGAGTGTTTCATGTGAAACATCTGAAGCGCTTTTGACGTTGGAGCAATTGGTCCGCAAGTGGACCACGGCTGTCAACCTGATCTCCAAAGCGTCTGTCACCGAGATCTGGGAGCGGCACATTCTCGATTCTGCGCAAATTTGGCCGCTGCTGAAACATATGCCTGCATCGTGGGTTGATCTGGGCAGCGGTGGTGGGTTTCCTGCACTGGTTCTTGCGGTGATCGCAAAAGACCACTCACCCAAAACAAAATTCACTCTTGTTGAGTCCGATGCCCGAAAGGCCGCCTTTTTAATGCAGGCGGTCCGTACATTGAACCTGAACGCTCAGGTGATCGTAAAGCGTATCGAATCTGTCGACCCATTGGGCGCGGATGTCGTCTCCGCCAGAGCGCTTGGTTCATTGGATCTCTTGCTCGGATTTGCCCATCGTCACATAAAACCCGCTGGTAGAGCCTATTTTCCGAAAGGGTCGACCTTTCAACAAGAGCTTTTGGCGGCGCATAAGCGGTGGAAGTTCAACTGCCAGACCCATATAAGCCGGACAGACCCGCAGGCAGCCATACTAGAGGTGGACGGAATTGAACTTCTCTGACCCAACCCGTCCCGCACCCCCAAAGATATTCGCTGTATCGAATCAAAAAGGGGGTGTCGGCAAGACGACCACGACAATCAATCTGGCTACGGGTCTGGTTGAGTCTGGGGCCCGCGTTCTTCTTATCGATCTGGATCCGCAAGGCAACGCCTCGACCGGGCTTGGCATTGCGCAGGACCGCCGAAAGTTGACGACCTATGACGTCCTTCTTGAAGAAGCATCCATTTCAAGTGCAATCCTTGAAACCTCGATCCCGAATCTTTTCATTTGCCCAGCCAATGCAGACCTTTCGTCGGCCGATGTTGAGCTGGTGGCGAATGAAAAGAGAAGTTTTCTGTTGCAAGATGCGTTGCGGCAGCTGGAACTTGATCGTTACAAGCTTGATTTTGTGCTGATTGACTGCCCACCTTCTTTGAATTTGCTAACCATAAACGCGATGATTGCCGCAAACTCGGTGATTGTTCCCCTTCAGGCAGAGTTTTTCGCGCTGGAGGGCCTCTCGCAGCTTATGCTAACGATCCGGGAAATTCGGCAGACAGCGAATCCGGCTCTTCGGATCGAAGGCGTGTTGATCACGATGTTCGATAGCCGCAATCGCCTTTGCCATCAGGTGGAGGCGGATGCCCGTGCGACGTTGGGTGATGTTGTGTTTGAAACAGTGATCCCACGCAATGTTCGCGTGAGTGAAGCGCCGTCTTACGCGATGTCGGTCCTTGAATATGATTCGTCCTCCAAGGGGGCAGAGGCCTATCGCGCTTTGACCGCGGAGGTTCTGAAGCGGAACCCATTTTTAGGGCAGAAGGAATAGATTATGGCGAAGAATATTGAACGCCGCGGCCTGGGGCGGGGATTGTCGGCTTTGATGTCCGACATCAACGTCAACAAGTCAGAGACCAACGAAGATGAGGCCGTTCGGGCTGAATTTCGGGCACCGATTGAGCGTGTTTTCCCTAACCCGACGCAGCCGAGACGGCATTTCGATCAAAGCGCATTGGATTCGTTGGCTGAATCAATCAAACAGAAGGGCGTACTGCAGCCCTTGATCGTTCGCCGGCGCGCGGACGCGCCCGATCACTATGAAATTGTCGCGGGCGAACGGCGGTGGCGTGCAAGCCAAATTGCAAAGCTCCACGACATTCCAGTGATTGTTCGCGATCTTGACGACGTCGAAGTGATGGAAATCGCCATCATAGAGAACATTCAACGCGCAGACTTGAACGCGATCGAAGAGGCGCAGGCCTATCGGCAATTGATGGATCGGTTTGGGCATACGCAGGAAAAGATAGCCGAAGCGCTGTCGCGCAGCCGCAGTCACATTGCGAACTTGCTGCGTCTACTAACGTTGCCGCAGCCTGTTCAAGATCTGGTTCGCACCGGAGAAATTTCGGCGGGCCATGCCAGGGCGTTGGTGACCAGCGATGATCCTCAGAAACTGGCACGTATGGTGATTGACCGGGGCCTTTCAGTCCGAGATGTCGAGCGGATGGCAAAAGCTGCCGGTGAAACGAAGCCTAAATCGCGGCGAAGTGGTGATACCAAGGATGCGGATACCCGGGCGATTGAATTGGATCTGAGCGCGGGCTTGAAGCTTTCTGTTTCAATAGCCCATACAATCGACGGCAGCGGCAGTCTTTCAATTCGGTATAACGATCTGGATGACCTTGATATGCTCTGCCGAGCGCTGTCAGTTGCCCGCCGGGATGGTGGGCGCGACTAGACCAAAAGGCCGGCGACCTCACGAATGACACCGTTCAAGACAAGACGGCCCTGAAGGGTTGTACGGATCTGGTCGCCCTCTTGGTGAAGAAGACCAAGGTCCTTAAGGCCGACCAGTTGTCTTAAGTCAATTTTCTTGCCCGTCAGCTTTTGAATATGGGACAGATCAATCCCCTCTGCCGTGCGCAGCCCCATAAGAACAATCTCTTCGGCCCACTCCATTGCGGAAAGACACTCACGGTCTTCTTCACCGGAACCGGAGCCAAGAACGCTGGCCAGCCAAGCACCGGGTGCCTTCGGACTGGTGGTGGCAAATCGATTCCCATTCATGGTGATCCGGCCGTGGGCACCGGGGCCGATCCCAAGGTAATCCCCCCCGCGCCAGTAAATTTGATTATGAACCGATTCTTGCCCAGAACGGGCATGATTCGAAACCTCATACGCGGGCAAACCATTGGCATCGCAAAGCTCTTGCGTTGTGTTGAAAAGATCCACGGCAAGATCCTCACCGGGAAGGCCGCGCAGGGCCCCCGCGTTGAAACGCTGAGCAAAGGCCGTGCCATCTTCGATCGTCAGCTGATAAAGCGACAGATGGGTTGGCCCCAAATCCAGAGCCATACGAAGCTCGTCCTCCCAACTCTTCAACGATTGGTGCTGTCTTGCGTAAATCAGATCGAAACTGATGCGATCAAAGACCGTTCTCGCCGATTCCAGGGCAGCCAAGGCCGAGGCAACGGTGTGAAGACGCCCCAGGGCACGCAGATCAACATCATTCAGGGCCTGAAACCCCATGGAGACTCGATTCACTCCTGCATCACGATAGCCTATAAAACGACCAACTTCGACAGAGGTTGGGTTCGCTTCCAATGTAATTTCCACGTCATTTTTGAGCGAAAAATGGCGCCGAATGGCCAACAGAATGCGGTCAACGGTGTCAGGGTGCATCAATGACGGGGTTCCGCCGCCGAAATAAATGCTTTTGACCAGCCGGGGGCCTACCTCATCCGCCAAACGAGATATCTCTTGTTCAAAGGCCGACGCCCATTTTTTTTGATCAACAGCGTCGGCGACGTGGCTGTTGAAGTCGCAGTAGGGGCATTTTGATTGGCAAAATGGCCAGTGAAGGTAGATCCCGAAGTCGGTATGTGACACGGGCACTATTCATCATCCTTTGAATGCGGTGACTTCGATTTCTATCTTCATCTCTGGCCGGATAAGGCCTGCGATGACCATGGTCGCTGCAGGGCGAATGTTGCCCAAGGCTCTTCCAAGCTCTGGTACGATCTCGTCCACGAGGGTTGCATCTACAACAGTATATTGGACGCGCACGATGTCTGACATTTCGAAGCCGCCTTGGATTAACACAGAGGCGATTGTTGAAAAACAGTTTCGGGCTTGGTCCGCAGCGCCTTCCGGCATCTGCATTGTCGCATAATCGTAGCCGGTCACACCCGAAACGAAGCACCAGCCACCCTTTACGATGGCCCGGCTGTATCCCATGGTGCTTTCAAAGGGCGAGCCGGTGGAAATTTGTTTCACGTGAAACACTCCTTTATCAGCAGATCAAAAGCCTTGCCGCGATGACTGATCCGATTTTTCGCCCAGCGATCCATCTCTCCGAAGGTGATGTCAAACCCGTCGGGCTTAAAGATGGGATCATAGCCATGACCCTGTCCACCCCGACCTGGCCAAACAATCTGTCCGGGCATGACCCCTTCAAATGCTTGATGGTTGCCATCGGGATAAGCCAGAACAAGGGTACACCGAAACTGCGCGGTTCTTGGAAAGGGCGCATTGCACACCTCAAGGGCTTGCCATGTCCTGGCCATTGCCAAGCTAAAATCCCGGCCATCTGGGCTTTCGGCCCAGTCCGCAGTATAGACCCCCGGCGCACCATTCAAACCGTCGACAGTTATTCCGGAATCGTCCGCCAAGGCCGGCAATCCGGTGGCATATGCGGCACTAAACGCCTTGATCCGTGCATTTCCGACAAAGGAAGTTTCCGTCTCTGCTGGTTCCGCCAACCCCAAGTCTGCAGCGCTTTGAACGCTGACGGAATAGGGTGACAGCAGATCCTTCAGTTCTGCAACCTTACCGGCGTTGTGTGTTGCCAGAACAAGTGTGCTGCCAACAAACCGCGCCATTCAACCCTCCACCGCTTTCCGCTGCGCCTCGACCAACGCCCGGGACCCGTGTTCTGCCAGGGTCATAAGCGAAATCAGGGCATCGCGCGAAAAGGTTGCGCCTTCGGCTGACATTTGCACTTCCACCAAACGGCCACGACCCGTCATCACAAAGTTGCCATCTGCACCGGCTTCTGAATCTTCGGGATAGTCCAGATCCAGCACTTCTTGGCCGGCATAGACGCCGCAGGAAACGGCCGCGACGTGATCCATGATCGGGTCGCTGACAATCAATCCGGACTTCAGCAGTTTGTTTGTCGCCAGGCGCAAGGCCACCCAACCCCCAGTGATCGAAGCGCAACGTGTTCCGCCGTCCGCTTGAATCACGTCGCAATCGATCACGATCTGACGCTCGCCAAGGGCAGCGCGATCTACCCCAGCGCGAAGGGAGCGGCCGATAAGCCGTTGAATTTCTTGTGTTCTTCCGCTTTGCTTACCCACCGCAGCCTCGCGGCGCGTGCGGCTGTTCGTGGCGCGCGGCAACATTCCGTATTCAGCTGTCACCCAGCCTTGGCCTGTGCCCTTCAAGAAAGATGGCGCTTTGTCTTCGATCGTGGCAGAGCACAGCACATGTGTGTTACCGACCTTGATCAGACAAGACCCTTCGGCATGATGCATGACCCCAGTTTCAATCGAAACCTCGCGCATTTGATCTAGTTTCCGCCCTGATGGCCGCATGTTTTGCCCTTTCGAAGTCTGCAAAGCCAAATAGGCGTGCTGCCCCCCTCTATGCAAGCCCGATTGACGTTTGCCGGCGGCTGTTCCTACACTCTGATTTAGACAGGCCCCTATATGATAAATTCGACCGCGATCTTGGATGAAATGAACGACCGGTCGCGCGAAGTCTTTCGCCGCGTGGTTGAAGCCTATTTGTCCTCGGGGGATCCGGTTGGCTCGCGCACACTGACGCGCACCTTTTCAGAAAAGTTGTCGGCTGCAACCATTCGCAATGTCATGCAAGATCTGGAGCTTTTGGGCCTGCTGGGCAGTCCGCATGTCTCGGCTGGGCGGGTGCCAACGCAGATGGGGCTGCGCATGTTCGTCGATACCTTGCTTGAAGTGGGCACTGTCTCGACCTCAGACCGCGAAAGGATTGAAACCACCGCCGGAAACGATGGTGCGGACGTCGGAACCTTGCTGGATCAGGTCAGCGCAACGCTGTCGGGCGTGACAGGATCGGCCTCGGTGGTTTTGGCCCCAAAAAGTGAGGCGCAGATCCGCCACATCGAATTCGTCAACCTTTCGCCGGATCGCGCATTGGTGGTTCTTGTTCACACAGATGGCCATGTCGAAAACCGGATTTTTTCCCCACCTCCGGGTCAAACCCCATCGTCCTTGCGCGAAGCGGCAAACTTTCTGAACTCGTTCGCCGAGGGGCGGACGCTGTCCGAACTTCGTGTGGTTATTAAGGAAGAAATCGGTCGTCGCCGGCAAGAGATTGATGGTTTGGCGCGGGCACTTGTGGAAAGTGGGTTGGCAATTTGGCAATCGTCAGAAGATCATTCTGAGCGGTTGATTGTGCGAGGTCGGTCAAATCTGATTGATGCGGTTGGCGAATCGACCGACATTCAGTTGATCCGCCACTTGTTTGACGACCTTGAACGTAAGCGGGATATCGCCGAATTTCTGGAACTTGCCGAGACGGGCGAGGGCGTGAAGATATTTATTGGATCTGAGAACAAACTCTTTTCACTTTCGGGTTCCTCTTTGGTGGTCTCTCCCTATATGAACGCTGATCGAAAGATCATCGGTGCGGTTGGCGTCATTGGTCCGACTCGGCTGAACTACGGCCGTATCGTTCCTATCGTTGATTTCACCGCGCAGCTTGTCGGTCGGATCGTTTCCGAGCGCGCCAAGCTTTAGACAGGACGAGACGGGATTTAAGAATGACTCAAGACAACATGGAACCTGAAGATTTTGGTCCCTTGGAGACTGAAGACTTTGCAATGTCAGACGAATTGGACGCACTTCGCGCCGAGCGTGACGACATGCGTGACCGCTTCATGCGCGCTTTGGCCGAAGCAGAGAATGTGCGCAAGCGCAGCGATCGTGATCGCAGGGAAGCCGAACAATATGGCAGCACACGGCTGGCACGCGATCTTTTGCCGGTGTTTGACAATTTGAAGCGGGCTTTGGATTCGGCAAGCGATGACGCCCGTGTTCAATCGGCCGCTTTGATCGAAGGGGTCGAACTGACGCTGCGCGAATTGACGAACGTGATGACAAAACATGGCGTCAAGCCGATTTCCCCGGCGATTGGGGAAATGTTTGACCCGCAGATGCACCAAGCGATGTTCGAAGCCCCGGTAGCGGGCACAAAGGCCGGTCAGATCATTCAGGTCATGACAGACGGCTTCTTGCTTCACGACCGCCTGCTTCGCCCGGCGCAGGTGGGTGTTTCGTCGATGGTCGGCTGAATGGGTGGCCGGCCAAGTTCAGGGTCGGCCATTCAAGACATCGTCCACCAGATCCCGCACTTTTTTGGTCCAGAGTTCAGGGGAAAAAGTACCCCTCCAGGCCGCATGAATCTTTTCCCTCCAGATTTCTGGCGACTGATGGAAGGTGGCGGTCATGCGATCGATGGTCCGGGCCGTTTCTGAAAGATCATCGGTGATTGTCCCAAACAGGGGGTGGATCTGTTGAATCATCTTCGTGCCGCCAACGGGTGTTGAGAAGATCGGAAGACCCGCCTCCATCGCCTCGATCATCGAAATTGAAAGCCCTTCGTATCGTGATGTGACAAGAAGACCATCCGCTGACGCAAGGGCAGGGCGCACATCGGCGGTGTCGCCGTGAAACATGACACGGTGAATGGCGCCGCCCAAAACATCAGAAAACCGCCGCTTCAAGGCATCAGACTCTGTACCCATCCCGTAAAGCGACAGCTTGAAGCCATCCGGCAACGCGCGAAAAACCCTCGCGGCCAGATCCAGATTCTTTTGGGATGAATCCCGGGTCAGCATCACCAAGGTTCTGTCACCGGCTTTCATAGGACGGCCTGCATTGAAGCCGCCCAAACGTGACGAGTTTGGCAAAAGATGCAGCCTATGGCCCCTCAAAGAGGGCTCCATCGCTGTGCGGTCTTCTGATGTCAGGAAAACGGCATCGTGCCGATCAGAAACCATTAGGCTCGCCGCCTCAATCGCCTTTGAGATGGATGACTTCAGCGGGCTGTGGCCCGGCCCGAAGGGCAGGCCATGGTAGGTCACCATCAAGTGGCCCAGATTGCCGGACCGAAGGGCCCATCGGCACAAGGGAAGGCTCATCCGGGCATGGGCCCAAACAAGGTCAGGCCGGATTTCAGACAGTGCAGCAAGAAGACCCGTATGCGCCCGTATCGCGGATACCGGGTTCAAACTGGTCGCCAGGCCCGGCACAACGACGTGACGCAGGGAATTTGCAAAGGCGTAACCACCACGATCCTTGTCAGAAAGAACAGAAATTTCCGCCCGTTCCGCAAGGGCGTGGCACAGATGTTCAATATGCCGGGGCACACCTGACCGGCCCCCATCCCCTCCCACAAGAACAAGTTTTGGAAGTGAGGCCATCCTATATTTGACCCGAAACCAGCAAGAATTTTAAAAGAAGGTCTTCGACCCGATTTTGGCGGTAAAGGCCGATCTTCCGAATTTGGCGCGGACGCTGCCAAAACCAACAATCGCGCAGCGCAAGAAGGCGCAAGGCAGCCTCTTGGGCGGCGGGATCAAGCCCCGGTGTTTCGGCCAAATTCCTGGCCTGAAGCCGAAGAGACTCAGCGTATGTTCCACCAAGCGCGCGGGCGATCCTGGCAACCATTTGGCCTTTTGCCTGCCCGCTTCCGACAAGATTGGCCGAATGTTGGCGGTAGTGCAAATTTGGCTGCGGATCATAAACGATCTGACCCCCAGACGCGGAAATAACCTGATACGCCCACCAATCGTGAAAACCGGCCTCCAGCGCATCAGGGTTTTTATGCCCCGTCAGCGCGTGACGAAGAAGATTTGCCCCGGCAGGGTTTAGGACCATCCCGTTGCCCGTCAGAATATTCTCGGCAAGGGCATGGCGAAAGCCAAGCGCGCGGGTGGGCAAAGGGGCGTTCCGCTGGCTCCTGCCGCCCTGATCCACAATCAGGGCGCGGCAGCCATACAGCGCAGATGTCGCCGAATGGTCTTTGATCTGATCGATGGCGCGCGTCAGTTTTTCCGGTATCCAGATATCATCTTGATCGCAAAAAGCGATGTATCCATCTGCCATTGTTGTTTGCTGAAGCAAGAACAGGAAGTTCGCCGTCGCCCCCCGCTCTGGCCCTTGGATAAGCGTCACCTTCCCAGCCCCAAGCCGACGTTGGAAATCTGACAAAATGGACATGGTTGCGTCGGTCGACCCATCGTCGCTGACCAAAAGCCGCCAGTTTCTATAGGTTTGGGCCGAAATTGAGTCGATCTGCTCGGGCAGATACGCAGCCCCGTTTCGCGTTGCCATCAAAATTGTAAGGCAGGGGGCGCCGGGCATGGTTATCCAGCCGCGCCGTGCAAAAGATCGCGCAGTTCATAGACCAATTGGAGCGCCTCTTTCGCCGAAAGCTCGTCAGGCTGGATGTCCTTGAGCCGAAGCTCCACCGCGCTGACCTTGGCAGGGGCCGGTTTGGAGGGCTGCGGAAGAACCCGAAACAGTGGCAAGTCATCAATCAGTGTTTTCTTGGGCGCACCGTCCCGATCCCCTTTTTCCAGCGCCTCAAGAACAACTTTTGCGCGGTCCACCACCGATTGCGGCAAGCCGGCAAGACGGGCGACCTGCACCCCATAACTGCGATCGGCGGCGCCCTTTTTGACCTCGTGAAGAAAGATCACATCGCCTTCCCATTCCTTGACGGTCACAGTTGCATTTTGAACGCCCGAAAGCTTGCCGGCCAGCGCGGTCATCTCATGATAATGGGTTGCGAAAAGCGCCCTGCATCGATTGACATCGTGAAGGTGTTCAAGGGTCGCCCAAGCAATAGACAACCCGTCATATGTTGCTGTGCCGCGGCCGATTTCGTCCAGAATGACAAGCGCCCTGTCATCGGCTTGATTCAGGATGGCGGCCGTTTCCACCATTTCCACCATGAATGTTGATCGGCCCCGCGCCAAATCATCGGCGGCCCCGACGCGGCTGAAAATTTGGCTGACAAGGCCGATCTCTGCCGATGTCGCAGGAACGAAAGATCCAGACTGTGCCAAAAGCGCAATCAGGGCGTTTTGACGAAGAAAGGTGGATTTCCCCGCCATGTTTGGCCCCGTCAAAAGCCAGATCGCGGGCGCAGTTCCATCAGTCAAAGCACAGTCGTTCGCCACGAAAGGACCGGCGCCTTGTCGGCGCAGCGCCCGTTCCACGACAGGGTGCCGGCCACCCTTCACAACGAACCTTCGGTCGTCGGCAACCGAAGGTTCACACCAGCCTTCGCCCATCGCCAGATCCGCAAAACCTGCGGCCAGATCAATCTCGGCCAAAGCGCGTGCTGTGGTTCCGATTGCGGCAGAATGTTCCACGATTGCGGCTCTAAACGCCTCAAAATGGTGCTTTTCAATCTCTAGCGCATGGTTTGCGGCATTCAGAATTCGCGTCTCGATCTCGCTGAGCGGGAGAGTGGTAAAGCGGACTTGGTTTGCCGTGGTCTGTCGGTGGATAAAGACCTCGTTCAGGGGCGGCGCAAACAACTTTTCGGCGTGGGTCGTGGTGGTTTCGATAAAGTAGCCCAAAACATTGTTATGTTTGATCTTCAGGCTTTGGATCCCGGATTGGTCGGCATAATGCGCTTGCATCCTGCCTATTACGCCGCGCCCCTCGTCGCGCAGGGTGCGGGTTTCGTCCAGGTCCGTATCATGCCCTTCGGCCACAAAGTTTCCGTCGCGCACCAAAAGAGGGGGTTCTGCCACGAGGGCACGGTCAAGCAGATCGATCAGCGGGCGATGACCCACCAGGGCCTTCAGGCTTTCGCGCAACAGCGGCGGGGCATCTGAAAGTCTGGGGGCAAGGCCTTCTGCGATCGTCAGGCCAGTCCGGATTGCGACCAAATCCCGCGGTCCGCCACGATCCAGTGCCAGTCTTGACAGGGCGCGGTCCATATCCGGGCAATGGCGCAGGGCGTCGCGCAGCGTGTCGCGAAGCGTGCTGTTGTCTACCAGATACCGCACGGCCGCCAGACGCTGCTGAATTGTCGCCAGATCACGCGATGGGGCCGATATTCGCCGTTCAAGCAGGCGCGCGCCGGCCGCTGTCGTTGTTCTGTCAATGGCAGCAAGAAGCGTGCCCTCTCGCCCGCCAGAAAGGGCCTGAGTCAATTCCAGGTTGCGGCGCGTGGCGGCGTCAATTTGCAGGGTTCCGCCGGTCGATTCGCGCAAGGGCGGCCGAAGCAGCGGCAGTTTGCCCCGCTGCGTCAGGTCAAGGTAATCAACAAGGGCGCCCATCGCGGCAAGTTCGGCGCGATCAAAAGCCCCAAAGGCATCGAGGGATCCGACGCCAAAAAGTGCACAAAGCCGCCGTTCAGCGCCTGTGCTGTCAAAACTGCCTTTCGATAAAACCGTCACGGAAGCACCAGATTCCGCGATCAGATTTTCCAACTGGCCCTGCGAGGAGTCGCTTACCAAAACTTCTTTTGGGGCCAATCGCGCCAATTCCGGACCCAGACGAACGGCCGGGCAGGGCATCACGCGCAACTCGCCTGTCGAAATATCGGCCCACGCCAGTGCGCATTCGTCCCGAACTTCTGCAAAGGCCACAAGAAAGTTATGCCGTCTGGCATCAAGCAAGGACTCTTCGGTAAGCGTTCCGGGCGTGACAAGGCGCACAACGTCCCGGCGCACCACGGCTTTGTAGCCACGTTTCTTTGCCTCGGCCGGGTCCTCCATCTGTTCCGCGATTGCCACGCGAAACCCCTTTCGGATCAGCATCAAAAGGTAACTTTCCGCAGCATGATAGGGCACCCCGCACATCGGGATCGATTCCCCAAGGTGTAACCCCCGTTTTGTCAGCGCAATATCCAACGCAGCGGCGGCCTGCACCGCATCGTCAAAAAACATCTCGTAGAAATCGCCCATGCGATAGAACAAGATCGCAGAGGGGTACTGCGCCTTGATTTCAAGGTATTGCGCCATCATTGGCGTTACGCTGGGGTCCTGCGCTGTCACGTGCTGTCCAATCCCTTATCCCGTCAAACCCTATCCAAGACGTCCCTTCAGGAAAAGGGCCCAGCCGTCCGAACGTGAAAACGATTGTTCCGACGCGTTCAGGCGGTAGTATCCACTATAAGTTCATCTAGAAGCAGAAGGCGCCTCTGGCGAAACCGTGCATAACAAGGTCGATTTCAGTTTACCGCCCGAGGAGCTTTTCCTTAACCCCGCTTCAGATCCGGGGTTTCTTCCAATTGATCCGCCCGATTTTTTCTGGCGCGCCCAACCAAGGGCCAGAATCCTTGGGTTTTCGGCCAGCCAACACGAAGAGATCGCAAAGAAAATCGAAGGTTTCGTCGCCTATAGCAATCGGCACAAGATGTTTTCCAAGGCTGTGGAATTCAATTCCATCCCGGTCCTTCTGGAAAATGCCCGCTTCAAGAAAAGTTTTGTCACGGCTTCTGGCAGGGGTCTTTTATCCGGTGCGGCCGGAATGCGCCTTCAAAACCGCTATCTATGGGCCAATGAAGATCAATCCTTTGACGCAGATCTGCGGCTGGCCGATTATTTTGAGCGGTGTCAGGCGGCAAATCCGGAATCGTTGTTTCTGTCTTATGCCGGATCGGTTCCCGACGCGCCGTTTGCTGTCGACTGCCGCAACACCTTTAACTACTTTCACTTCTTGACGGAATCGCTGTGCCAACTTTCCACGATTGAAGATATCGGCTCTGCACGGCCCATCTTCATGCACTTTCCAAATCAAATCGAAAAAACCCGGGGCTTCACGCGCAGCTTTGTCGATGCGCTGTATCCCGAACTTCAGGATCGCGTTGTTTTTGAACGCGCACCAAAGTCTTACGATCGGGTGCTGTGTTCGTATAATCTGATGAACAGCTATTATCATTATCCCGACGCCCTTGTTCCCTCAGTTGACCCATTGATTGCGAGCCGCACTTTGTGGAAAGGCAAACACGCTGTGCGCGCATCTTCAGGCGTGCTTGCCATGAATGCCGTTGATCGCAACCTCTACCGCTTGCGCGAGCGGGGGCTTCAGGCCATTTCGGGCAAGGATTTCAGTTACCTTCCCCGTCGATTCTGGGTGGCCCGCGAGTCGAGCCAGGCGAGAGAGCGTTCGATGGAGGGCGAAGACGCGTTGTTGGAGATCTTGCAACTTTTCGGGTTCCAAAAGGTTGCCTTCGAGACCCTGACACCGCTGGAACAGATCGCCCTCATGGCGAATGCCGAAGTCATGATGTCTTATCACGGTGCAGGCTTTGCCAACATGCTTTTTGCCAACCCCAAAGCCCATATCCTTGAACTTGGAACTTTGCAGACGGCCATGTTCAGATGGGGCGATTTTTGGCGTTTGGCCAATGTTTCCGGATGCAACTATGTGTCCTTCTTTGCGGATTTCGCCAAAGACAATCAGCTGATCGAGCCAAACTTTGCCGAAGACGGGATTTTGCCCGTCTCTTTGTCTGGGCACGGACTTGCCGTCGTTATGTCTTTTCTCGTATCTCTACTGGGCCATGTTCCGACTTATACACGGGCAAGTGATGTGCAGCGTGTAGGCCAACAGTTGAACCTGATCGGCGCGGCCGAACGAACCTGGGATCTCTTTCAAAAACATCCCGGCGTCGAAGAGGGCAATGCAAATCTTTGTTTGATTTTGGCCGAATGCCATCGCCAACGCGGCGATAGTCGGGCAGAGCTGGCGGCGTTGAAGCGCGCGCATCAATTCGACCTTCGCCGAAGCCATACGTTGATGCAGGTCATATGGTGCGCGCAAAAACTGAATGATCGTTCCGAAGTAAATTGGGCGCTGAGCCGCCTTCGCAGCGCTTTTCCCGAAAAATTCGAAGATATGGTGCGTGATCGGCCTTGGCTGCGCAGATTGCTTTAGGGCGGGGCTAAGGCAAAAAGGCCCGATCGCCCCAAATGGCGCGCACCTGCGCATCGCGACCGCAGGCTTGGCGGTAGAATTTATAGGCATTCTTCTTTTTCTTTGGCCCGGCCCGCGTCAGCACAATATCGCTGCTCTTATAGTAATCCTGATGGTAACTTTCGGCTGGCCAAAATGTCTTGGCTGTCAGAACTGGCGTCACGATGGCGCGGCCCAAATCTGCTTCGGCCAACGCTACGTTTTGCTCTGCTATTTTCTTTTGCGCCGCACCCGATACGAAAATGGCAGATTGATAGGCTGGCCCACGGTCACAGAACTGACCATCTGCATCGGTGACATCGATGCTGCGCAGAAATTTGAACATTAAATCCTGATACGAGATGACCGATGGATCGAAGGTGATTTTCACAACCTCCCGATGGCCTGTGTGATCCTCATAGGTCGGGTTTTGTCCATCGCCTCCGGAATAGCCTGAAACGACGTCGACAACGCCTTTGACCTTTTCAAAGTCAGACTCAACACACCAAAAACATCCCCCAGCTACAACGGCTGTCTCTGTTTCTGCCCAAGCCGCCACCGCAAGGGCAAAAAGGCTGAGCAGGATCATCGCACCTTTTGCAAAAACATTCATCGCCAACTCCCCTTATCTGAAACGACTTTGCGCCGATCTTCATCCCTGTCCACCCACGCTTGCGTTACCTCACCATGGAGTGATGCGCCCCCTTGGCCTTGACCCCGCAGACGATTAGCGTGGCCGAAAGAGGGGGGCCGTCATGACCGATCACGTATCCACACATCAAGCCGAAGAGGATGCCCGCAACGAAGCGATCCTGATTTACGTCAACGGGCAAATTGTACCGAAGGCGCAGGCCATGGTGTCTGTCTACGATTCCGGTTTCATGTTGGGTGATGGCGTCTGGGAAGGCATCCGCCTTTACAACGGCCGCTGGACTTTCTTGGACGAACATATCGAAAGGCTTTTCGAGGCGGCGAAGGCGGTGGATATTGATATCGGGCTGACGCGCGCGCAGGTGATTTCCGCCGTATTAGACACACAGATGGCCAACAACATTGTAACGGATGCCCACGCCCGTCTGATGGTGACGCGGGGCGTCAAGACACGACCCTTTCAGCACCCCAAGCTGTCGCAGCGGGGCCCGACCATGGTGATCATCATGGAACATAGCCGCCAGAAATTGCCCCGGCCGATCCGTCTGGCGACGGTGCCGCACATGCGCGGCCTTCCCATGACGCAGGATCCAAAGCTGAACAGCCATTCCAAATTGAACTGCATCCTTGCCTGTATTGCCGCCGAAAAAGCCGGCGCGGATGAGGCTTTGATGCTGGATGTCAATGGCTTTGTGAATACGACCAATGCCTGCAACTTCTTTATCGTCCGCAAGGGCCAAGTTTGGACCAGCACGGGTGACTATTGCATGAATGGGATAACGCGCCAAAAGGTGATCGACTTGTGCCGAGCGAACGACATTCCGGTATTTGAACGCAATTTCAGCCTTGTTGATACCTATTCAGCGGATGAGGCCTTTCTGACGGGTACTTTTGGCGCGCAAACGCCTGTCGGTTCCATCGACGGGCGGATCATCGGATCCGGGCAGATGGGCCCGATGACCGAGCGTTTGCGCGGGCTCTACAAAGCGTTGGTGGGCGCATGACGCCGGATCCTGCGCGTATCGCCATGTGGTCTGGCCCGCGGAACCTGTCCACGGCCATGATGTATGCCTTTGCCGCGCGGGGCGATTGCGCCGTCTGGGACGAGCCTTTCTATGCCGCCTATCTGAAGGCGACGGGGATGGATCATCCGATGTCTGCTGCGGTGATATCCGCCGGCGAGTCTGATCCAGACGCGGTTGGCCGCGCCTGTTTGGGGTCAATTCCAGCCTCGCAGAGACTGTTTTACCAAAAGCATATGACCCTTCATATGATTCCTGAATTTGACCGCAGGTTCATGCGGGGGCTGACCAATGTGTTCCTGATCCGGCACCCCGCGCGGGTTGTGGCCAGCTATGCCAAAAAACGCGAAGCACCAACGCAGATGGATATCGGCTTTGTCCAGCAGGCCGAACTGTTCGATGAGGTGGCCAACTGGATGGGCGCGGCCCCTTTGGTAATCGACAGCGCCGACATTCGCGCCAATCCCGTATCCTGCTTGACGCGTCTTTGTGCTGCACTGGGCATCGGCTTCACGGCGAATATGCTACGCTGGCCCGTTGGCCCAAAAACTTTTGATGGGGTTTGGGCGCCGCATTGGTACAATGCTGTCCATGCCTCGACGGGCTTTGACGAACCCGAGGGTCCACTTCCGTCGCTTTCGAAAGACTTTGCGGATTTGGCTGATCAAGCCATGCCCCATTACGAACGGTTGGCGAGCCATCGGCTGTGACGATTTCCCATCATGGAAGGGCTTGCCGGTTTCCGGGATCAGACGCATCGTGCGCTGCACAGATGAGGAGAGCCAAATGTCGCAGATCGACGAACGAACATCGAAAACCTATCGATCTGCCGCCCAATGCAACGTCGCAGATCTGGTGGGGCTGACGGCCCGTACAACCGTTCTTGCGGATTGGCCCTTGGCAAGCGCTGTACAGAAAAATGTTCTGTTATATGATTGCGCCGCGCTGCGCCCGATGTTGAACGACGCCGCGCAGCGGCGCACCCTCATGGCCGAATGGTCCGAGGCGATGCGCACCGGCCCTGGTGTTGTTGTGCTAAAACAAGCCGAACCCGATCACGCCATGATTGACCGCACCACAGCGCTGTTTTTTGATCTGATCGATCAGCAGAACCGCGCCGGATCTGGGGGCGGTGATCACTTTGCCAAGCCGGGGGCAAATGACCGTATTTGGAACAGTCTTGAAAAGCACTGTCTGGCGGATCCGGCCAATTTCGCGCGCTATTATGGAAACCCATTTTTGGCAGCGATATCAGAATCTTGGCTTGGCCCCCATTCGCAAATGACGGCGCAGCTGAACGTGGTCAACCCTGGCGGGGCGGCACAATCGCCTCACCGTGACTATCATCTTGGCTTTCAGACGGCAGCCGATATTGAGCGCTATCCGCTGCATGTTCAGCTGTTCTCGCCGCTTTTGACGTTGCAGGGCGCAATCGCCCATGTCGACGCAACGTTGGAAAGCGGCCCAACGCAGTTGCTGCCGTACAGCCAACTTTGGGATCTTGGCTATCTGGCCATGGGTTTGCCCGAGGTGAAGGCGCATTTTGCCGCCCATTTCGTTCAGGTGCCGCTTGAAAAAGGGGATATGTTGTTTTTCTCGCCGGCGTTGTTGCATGCGGCAGGGACCAATCACACAAAAGACGTTCGCCGGATGGTGAACCTGTTTCAGGTATCATCGGCCTATGGCCGCGCCATGGAAACGGTGGACCGCGCCCGAATGGTCAAGGCCTTGTACCCAACCCTTCGTGCGGGGCAAAACGATGGCAGTCTTGACGCTGATCAAATTGCCAATGCCTTGGCGGCAAGCGCCGAAGGTTACTCTTTCCCCACCAATCTTGATCGCGATCCGCCCTTGGGCGGCATGGCGCCAAAAACCCAAAAGCAGTTGGTGCTTGAGGCGCTACGTGGAAACTGGGAGTCGGAAGAATTAGCCAAAGCGCTGGATCAGCAAAGTGAAAAGCGGCTGTCCTGACAGATCTGGACCCGGACAGCCGTCAGGCGCATGATCCGGCTTAGAAAATCATTGAAAGGGCCAATCATGTCGCACCCCGCCTTCACCGCCGGACAGACTGCAGTTATCTCTGGCGCCGCATCGGGGATCGGGCTGGCCGCCGCCAAGGCACTTGCCGCACGCGGAATGGCCATCGCGCTTCTTGACCTGCCCGGCGAAAGACTGACCGCCGCCCAATCGGCGATCGAAGGTTTGGGCGGAACAAGTCTGGCCATCGGTCTGGATGTTTCTGACGCTGCCGCCTATGCCGCCGCCGCAGCGCAAGTGGCGCGCCAAATGCCGGCCGTGACTTTCCTGATGAACAATGCCGGAATGGGCGTTCCCTCGTCTACATTGACAGATGCCGCTGCCTGGGCGCGCACTTTGGGAACAAATCTTTGGGGCGTGATCAATGGCACGCAAAGCTTTGCGCCTGCGATGCTTGCACAGGGGTTGCCCGGGATAATCGTCAACACGGGTTCAAAGCAGGGCATCACCACGCCGCCCGGAAACCCGGCCTATAACGTGTCAAAGGCTGGCGTAAAGTCTTTCACAGAGGCGCTTGCGCATGAACTGCGCACCCAGGAAGGCGCTCAGGTTTCCGCCCATCTGATGATCCCCGGATGGGTGCATACCGGTATGACGGCCGCACAAGGCGCCCCAAAACCATCGGGCGCCTGGAGCGCAGATCAGGCCGTCAATTTCATGCTGGCCGCCTTGGAACGGGGCGATTTCTATATTCTGTGCCCTGACAACGATGTTTCGCGTGGGCTGGATGAAAAGCGCATCGCCTGGGCGGCGGGCGATTTGATTGAAAACCGCCCCGCCCTATCTCGCTGGCATCCAGATTATGCGCAGGCGTTCAAAGACTATCTGGATAGCTAGACTCTACAAGTATGCGACGCCACCCATAGATTTTCTTGTTACGTCAAGCACAAAATCTAGTAGGTCACATAGATAATCGAGTTGAAAATGACCGGAACTGTTGGCACAGTTCCGGTCATGGTCGTGTGGCAGAGCGGTTATTGCGCCGGACTGTTAATCCGAGGCGGGGATAGGTGATCAGCCGGAGCCCCCGCGGGTTCGAATCCCGTCACGATCGCCACGTCTGGACCCTGCCTACATGCAGGGTCCAGATAGTCTAACAAACTGGATTCCCTTAGAGAATCCCTAAAATATCAGAAACCTGAATAAAATTGTGGATAGAAATCCGAAGGGTAGTCAAAACGGAACAACAGTTCTCGTTTTGTTAGTGACTGCAAACAACGAATCAGCCCTTTTTGGCAACCCGCGCGTTGCGCGTCGCGATAAGCTTCAGCCGCAACGCGTTCAGCCGAATAAAGCCTGCTGCATCTTTCTGATCATACGCGCCGGCATCTTCTTCGAAAGTCACATGCTTTTCGCTGTATAGCGAATGTTCTGACCACCGCGCCACGGTACGTGCACAGCCCTTGTACAGCTTGACCCGCACGGTCCCGCTGACATGTTCTTGGCTTTTGTCGATCAAGGCTTGCAGCATTTCGCGTTCGGGCGAGAACCAGAAACCGTTATAGATCAGTTCTGCATAGCGCGGCATGATGCTGTCTTTCAGATGGCCTGCGCCGGCATCCAGCGTGATCTGTTCAATACCCCGGTGCGCCTCTAGCAAGATCGTCCCGCCCGGGGTTTCGTAAACGCCGCGCGATTTCATCCCGACAAAGCGATTTTCAACCAGATCCAAAACACCCACGCCATGTTTTGCGCCCAATTCGTTCAGCTTGGTCAGCAACGTAGCGGGTGACATGGCTTGGCCGTCGATGGCCACCGCGTCGCCGCGTTCAAAGGTGATTTCCACCATCTCGGCCAAGTCGGGGGCTTGCTCGACCGGGGTGACGCGCTGGTACACATAGTCCGGGGCTTCTTCCGCCGGATTTTCCAGCACTTTGCCTTCAGAGGAGGTGTGCAGCAAATTGGCGTCCACGCTGAACGGGGCCTCGCCGCGTTTATCTTTGGCGATCGGAATCTGGTTCGCTTCGGCATAAGCCAAAAGCTGTGTGCGCGATTGCAAAGACCATTCGCGCCATGGCGCAATCACCCGCAGATGCGGGTTCAAAGCAAGGGCGGAAAGCTCAAAGCGAACCTGATCATTGCCTTTTCCGGTTGCACCATGTGCCACCGCGTCGGCGCCGGTTTCTTCGGCGATTTCGACCAGCCGCTTGGCAATCAAGGGCCGGGCGATCGAGGTGCCCAGAAGATACAGCCCTTCGTACAGCGCATTCGCACGGAACATCGGGAAGACAAAATCGCGGACAAACTCTTCGCGGACATCTTCAATATGAATATTCTCAGGCTTTATCCCCAACAGCACCGCTTTGGCCCGCGCTGGCTCCAGCTCTTCTCCCTGACCAAGGTCAGCGGTAAAGGTGATCACCTCACAGTCGTATTCATTTTGCAGCCATTTCAGGATGATCGAGGTGTCGAGTCCGCCCGAATAGGCAAGGACGACTTTCTTGGGCTTGGTCATGGCAAGGCTCCATCGCGGTTTCGCGTCGCGATATCGGGAAATGACGCCAAGGGCAAGGGAAGCGCACAGATGCCATTACAATCGGCCCCACAGCGCGCCTGCTTGTGACGGGCGATACATGAAAGGTATTTTCTTGGCGAAAGACCTGCTTTTCGCCTGATTTCATGACAGCACCTTCTGGACAGACGACCAAAAAGCCCCCCTTGATGGGGCGCTTGGTGACTGGCAGGGGAAGGCCCATAAGGATGAAAGAATTTGCGATGGCCGCGCGTGCGACCACGCGTGCCTTGCGGGATTTGTTTCCGCGCACGCCCCTGCAAAAGAATGAATTTCTGTCGCGCCGTTATGCGGCCGAAATTTGGCTGAAGCGCGAGGATCTGTCGCCTGTGCGAAGCTATAAACTGCGGGGGGCGTATAATGCGATGCGCAAGGTTCGTGCCGTCAGCCCCGATCAGCGCCATTTCGTCTGCGCTTCTGCGGGAAATCACGCGCAGGGTGTGGCCTTTGCCTGCCATCATTTCGGCGTGCTTGGAACAATCTTCATGCCGGTCACCACGCCCCAGCAAAAGATTGACAAGACGCGCACCTTTGGGGGCGCCGATGTGAAAATCGTTCTGACGGGGGATTACTTTGATCAAACGCTCTTGGCCGCGCAAAAATATTGTGCCGACGAAGGCGCGCATTTTTTGTCACCCTTTGACGATGAGGATGTGATCGAAGGCCAAGCAAGTGTTGGGGTGGAACTGCTGGATCAATTGGGCCGTGCCCCTGATTTGGTGATTTTGCCGGTGGGCGGAGGTGGGCTTTCGGCGGGCGTCACCTCGTTCTTGCGGCAAGAGGCGCCTCAAACCGCCTATCGATTTGTCGAACCTCGGGGTGGGGCAAGTCTGACGGCAGCCTTGCAGGCGCAGGGGCCAGTCAAACTGCCAACGATCAACAGCTTTGTTGATGGTGCAGCGGTCGCGCGCTTGGGCGACAAGACCTATGCCAGGTTAAACTGGGTGAAACCCGAAGAAGTGCTTTTGGCCCCCGAAGACAGAATTTGCGTGACCATGCTGCAAATGCTGAATGTCGAAGGGATCGTTTTGGAACCAGCGGGCGCATTGTCTGTGGATGTTTTGCCGGAATTGGCCGATCTGATTGCCGGAAAGACCGTCGTCTGTGTGACCTCTGGCGGCAACTTTGATTTTGAACGCTTGCCTGAAGTCAAAGAGCGCGCCCAGCGCTATTCGGGCGTCAAAAAATACTTTATCCTGCGTATGCCGCAGCGGCCTGGGGCGCTGCGCGATTTTCTTGAAATGCTTGGCCCTGACGATGATATTGCGCGTTTTGAATACCTCAAGAAATCGGCCCGAAACTTCGGCTCTGTCTTGATCGGCATTGAAACCAAAGACGCGGCAAACTTCGAACGCCTCTTTGCCAAACTGGACGTTGCGGCCTTTGCCTATAGGGATATCACCAACGACGACATCTTGTCAGAATTCCTGATTTGATCCGGCCACCATCATCTGCCCTCGACCCGATTGAAAGGCCGATTTTGACACGTCATAGGCCGTTTTGATCTGAACGATGTCGATCAGGGTGGCACCGCTTGCGGCGGTCTTTTCGCCGACTTGGCACAGCCGCGCCAACTCGCGAAACCCCAGATTCAAGGCACTACCCTTCAAAAAGTGCAGCGCTGATTCCAAGGCCGTTGCTGATTGGGCTGCTGACAGTTGTTCGACAGCATCGTCCGCCTCTTCAAGAAACAGCAGCGCCACTTCGTCGAAACTGTCTGGGCCAATTTCATCACGCAATTCAATGACTCTGGCCCAATCTATCATGAATCCGTCCCGCCATGTCGCCCAAAACTGATCAGAAATCTGGCTGGCGCTGGTTAAGATGAAGTAACCACAGCAACACGCCTTTATTCAACTTTTAAGGTTCATCGGCCATTAATTCTCTTGGTTCAGATCTGTCGACCAAGGAGGACCAACCCTTGGCCACGCCATCACGATTGAACCGCAAAACACAGACGACCCAGCCCCTTCCAGAGGCGCCTCCGGAGATTTTGGTTGTTGACGACAGCAAGGCTCAGCGCCGCGTTTTGGCGCTGCAGTTGGAACGGTGGGGGTACCGTGTGACAGAGGCGTCTTCGGGCGAGGATGCAATGGCCCTTATGGCCAACCAAAGCTTTGGTCTGGTTCTGTCCGACTGGATGATGCCCGGTATGTCTGGGCTAGAGTTTTGCAAGGCGTTCAGGGCTTTACCGCGCGAAGGCTACAGCTACTTCATCCTCTTGACCTCCAAATCCGAGAAGGCAGAAGTTGCGGATGGCCTTGAAAACGGCGCGGATGATTTTTTATCGAAACCCGTGAATTTCGACGAACTCCGCGCGCGTTTGCGCGCAGGAGAGCGCATTTTGTCGATGCAAAGCGAGCTGGTCGAAAAAAACCGGATGATCGGCGCCACACTGGATGAGTTGCAAAAGATTTATGATTCTCTTGACCGCGATCTGATCGAAGCTCGCAAGTTGCAGCAAACCTTGGTTCGGGATCGATTCCGCGACTATGGCGCTGGGCATGCCTCCTTGATGTTACGGCCCTCTGGGCATGTTGGCGGTGACCTCGTGGGCAGTTTTCCGATCGATCCGCAGCGCGTTGCGGTCTATTCTGTCGATGTCTCTGGGCATGGGGTTGCATCGGCCATGATGACAGCGCGCCTTGCAGGACTGCTGTCAGGATCGTCACCAGACCAAAATATAGCGCTGCGCCAAATGCCAGACGGTTCGCGCGGCGCATGGTCACCCGAAGAGGTTGCGGCGCGTTTGAACCGGGTAATGCTGGACGATATGCAGGTCGACCAATATTTCACTATGGCCTATGCAGAGATTGACCTGACCTCGGGTCATACCAAGATGGTGCAGGCGGGGCACCCCTTTCCGGTTTTGCTATCGCCATCGGGTCAAACCCGCATCTTGGGCGAAGGCGGAATGCCGATCGGTCTGATCGATGGTGCCGACTACAGTCTTACCGAGTTCTGGCTGCAACCGGGGGATCGGCTGGTCATTCTGTCTGATGGCATATCAGAATGTCCTGACCCAAATGATGTAGAACTTGGTGTGCAAGGCGTTCAGGATCTGCTGGTCAAAAATGCTGAACTGCGCAGCCCGGCCTTGCTGGAAGCGTTGATCTGGGATCTTGCCGAATATTCCGGTCGTGACGAGTTCCCCGATGATGTGTCGGGTCTTATCTTTGACTACACTGGCAATGCCTTACCTTCTGCTTAGGATTTGGCGCAGCATTTCGCGATCACCTTCGCCGCCCAACAGGGAGGCGGCCTCCTGCGCGGCCATCCAGACAGCGCTGTGACCGGCTTCTGTCGGTTCCGACAGGCGTAAAACGGGCCGTGCCAAATAGATCGTACAGACCTTTTCGGCCCAAAACCCATATTCGGGCATGTAGGTAAACCGCCGATAGGTGCCAATCCGCTTGGGTGATCCGATGTGCCAGCCCGTTTCTTCCATAACCTCGCGGTGAAGGGCGGCGATGGGGTGTTCGCCCTTGTCGATTCCGCCGCCGGGCAGTTGGTACTCGGGCACCGGGCTTTGTTGAAACGTTGTCAAAATGGCGTCGCCATCCAACAGTACGGCATAAACCCCCGGCCTGCGCCGATAGATTTCGCCGGATTTCACCGGCTCTCCGAAGCGTCTGATCATTTTTCCCCCTTGGAGCGGTGGTTGCTCTGCCTATATAGGCGCGGTATGCCAAGTTTGGCACTTTCAGGAAACCCCTATGACGTCGCACAACATCGCATGGGACGATACCGTCCTGCCTTTTCAGCTTGACCGCTCTGATATTCGCGGCCGGGTGGCCCGTTTGGATGGCGTGCTTGACCAAGTGTTGAAACAGCACACCTATCCACCGGTGATTGAGGCCCTGGTGGCTGAAGCGGCCTTGTTGACCGCTCTGATCGGCCAATCGATCAAGCTGCGGTGGAAGTTAAGCTTGCAGATTCGCGGCAAGGGTGCGGCCCGTCTGATCGCAACCGATTATTACGGCCCCCAATCAGATGGCGAATCTGCCCGTGTGCGTGCCTATGCCAGTTATGATGAGGAACGGTTAGACCATTCAGCTGCCCCCTTCAGTCAGATTGGCGAGGGCTACTTTGCCGTGATGATTGATCAAGGCGAAGGGATGGTTCCCTATCAAGGGTTCACACCGATTGCCGGTTCGTCCTTGTCAAATTGTGCCGAAACCTATTTCGCTCAGTCCGAGCAGTTGCCAACCCGGTTTGCCGTGACCTTCGGCAAAAGCCAAATTCCTGGAAAGCCCTCTCAATGGCGGGCTGGCGGGGTGATGCTGCAAAGTATGCCAACGGTCGGCGGTACGCGCGAGGCCGCGGCAGATGCCGGCAGCGGTGAGGGCGGCCTTCTGACCCATGCCGATATCTTGGCGGGTGAAGAAAGTGAAAACTGGAATCGGGCAAACGCCTTGTTAGACACCGTGGAAGAGCTTGAAATGATCGGCCCCACAGTAACTCCGACTGAACTTTTGGTGCGGCTCTTTCATGAAGAATCCCCAAGGGTATTTGATGCACAGTCGGTTCGTTTTGGGTGTTCGTGTTCAGCCGACAAGGTGCGCAACACGATGTCGATCTATTCCCAGAAGGACATTTCAAAGATGACGACACCTGAGGGTATCGTCACAGCGGATTGTCAGTTTTGCAGCGCGCATTACGAGTTGGATCCCAAAACCCTTGGGTTTGATGCGCCCAATGCCCCATGATGCCGATCGCCTTCGTGCCGCGCTGCTGCGTCCCGGAGGCGAGTCGTCTGATTTTGACCTGAACCCCAATGTCGCGTTGCCGCCCGGTCGCAGTTTGCGGCCAGCGGCCGTTTTGGTGGCCATTTGGGCGGATCGGCTTATTCTGACCAAACGTGCCTCTCATCTGAAACACCACCCCGGGCAAATCGCCTTTCCTGGCGGAAAGGTTGATGAAACGGATGCCTCGCATGAGGATGCTGCCCTGCGAGAGGCGCGCGAAGAAATTGGCCTTCCGTCCAAAAGTGTTGAGATTTTGGGCCGGCTGCCAGCCCATGAAACAGTGACCGGTTTTGCCATGACCCCTGTTTTGGGCCTTGTCAGAGACAGTTTTGACCCTATCCCCGAGGCTGGCGAAGTAGAGGAAGTGTTTACGGTTCCGCTGCGTCATGTGCTTGACCCCGCGAATTTTACGATTGAACGCCGGCTATGGCGAGGGGAATGGCGGCGGTTTTACACCGTTCCTTATGGGCCCTATTACATTTGGGGTGCCACCGCGCGCATTCTGCGTGGTCTGGCCGATCGGGTAACGTGATGCAGCTTACCGGCGAGTGGATATCCCATCCCGAAACGCAGGCGCTTTGCGCAGCCCTGTCTTCAGCTGGATTTCAGGCACTGTTTGTGGGGGGCTGTGTGCGAAACGCCCTTCTGGGCTTGCCGGTGTCTGACATCGATATCTGCACCGATGCACGGCCGCAAACCGTCTCTGACATTGCAGAAAAAGCTGGATTCAAGGCGATTCCAACAGGGATTGAACACGGAACAGTCACCATCATCGCTGGGCATATCCCCCACGAAGTGACGACGTTCCGGCAAGATCTGAAAACCGATGGACGGCGCGCCGTCGTGGCGTTCTCGGCCGATATTGTCCAAGACGCAGCCCGCCGCGATTTGACCATGAACGCCCTTTATGCCCGCGCGGATGGAACGGTCATTGATCCTTTGGGCGGAATGGCAGATCTGCTGGCCCGCCGGGTGCGGTTTGTCGGCGATCCCTCCCAACGTATAGCCGAAGATTTCCTAAGAATCTTGCGGTTCTTTCGCTTTCACGCCCACTTTGCCGATCCTGAACTTGGTCTGGACGGTGAGGCCCTTGCTGCCTGCGCCGCCAACCTAGACGGCTTGGCCAACCTGTCAAAAGAGCGGGTCGGGCAAGAGATGAAAAAGCTTCTTTCTGCCAAAAACCCCGCCCCGGCGGTTGCCGCGATGGCGCATACGGGTGTTCTAAACGCCCTCCTTCCGGGCGCTTCGGCGCGCTTTCTTGCGCCCCTTGTGCATCTGGAAGATGACAGGCCGCCAGATTGGCGGCGCCGTCTGGTCGTACTTGGCGGGGGTCATTGGGATGAAAGGTTAAAGCTTAGCCGCGCAGAAACACGGGATTTGACAGCGCTGCACGATGGAATTTCGGCCCTTCAATCTGAGGCAGCCCTTGGGTTTCGTCTGGGGGCTGAGTTGGGACAAAGCGCCGTCCTTGCGCGCGCAGCCCTGTTCGAAAGCCCCCTTCTTCCTGCGTGGGAGCGCGAAGTTCACCGGGGTGCGGCAGCCCGGTTCCCCGTACGGGCCGCTGACCTGCCCGACCTTTCCGGACCGGACCTTGGCGCGCGGCTGCGGCAGCTGCAAGACGTTTGGCTTCAAACCGGCTTGACCGCCACAAAAGCAGATCTTTTGGGTCGCTAGACCGTTTTGCCTGACAAATCGTGGACCATCCGCGCAACTTTCGGGATGACAGCCAGCAAGACTTGGGTTAAGACACGGCCACCCACATGAAGGAGCGCGGCATGGATTTCGGGATCTTTATTCGTCAGGCCTAAGGCCGACCGATCCCGTCAGGGCGGTCGCCACCGGCAACCGCGTCACCCCATCGCTGTTTCACCCAAATCTCAGGCTGCTTTCATGTTGCGATTTTTCGAAAATCTGGTTGATCCCTTTCAATCCTACACCCAAACAGATGCGCCACCGCGCAAGCTTTGGCCGTTCTTGCTTGATTACATTCGCCCGTTTCGAACGGTTTTCTTTTTTACCGCTATCCTATCCATCCTCGCCGCTGCGTTTGATGTGGGATTGATCTGGTATGTTGGCCGCCTTGTAGATGTTCTGGCCGCCGGAGAGCCTGTGCAGGTCTGGGCCGCTTACAAGTGGGAAATCCTGGGAATGGCCTTCGTCATCCTTGTGATCCGGCCGCTCGTGACCGGGGCAGATGTGGCGCTTTTGCACAACACGATTCTGCCCAATTTTGGCACGATGATGCGCTGGCGGGCCCATGCCCACGTGCTGCGCCAACCGGTTGGTTGGTTCGAATCCGATTTCGCCGGCCGTATCGCCAACCGCATCATGCAAGCCCCGCCTGCTGCGGGCGAAGCCGTGTTTCAAACCTTTGATGCTGTGGCCTTTGCCGCGACTACCCTCGTCGGGGCTGCGATCATGTTGTTTGATGCGGACAAGCGGCTTTTGTTGCCGCTGGTCGTTTGGTTTGCCGCCTATATCGCACTGATGCGCTGGACGATCCGCCGGGCGGGCCCAGCCTCTGAAGCCAGCTCCGAGGCCCGTTCAGCCATCACGGGCCGGGTGGTTGATGCCTACTCCAACATTCATTCGGTCAAGCTGTTCGCACATCACGATGAAGAACTGGCCTATGGCCGCGACGCGATCAACAACGCGCGGCTTAAGTTTTTCACCGAAATGCGGATCATTACGAAGATGGATGTGACCCTGACCATCTTGAACGGCCTTCTGATCTGCTCGGTCACGACATGGGCGATGGTGCTATGGTATAACGCCCAAGCCTCGGTTGGGCTTGTCGCTGCCGCGGTCACGCTGGTTCTGCGGCTTAACAACATGACCTATTGGATCATGTGGGCCACGACAAGCCTGGTGCAAAATCTTGGGACCTTGCAGGAGGGGATGGAAACCATCACCCAGCCTGTCACCCTGGTCGACGCGCCTCGCGCCAAAGCGTTGGATTTTCGGCAGGGCGAGATTACGCTTGAGTCCCTGTCGCACCATTATGGGCGTGGGTTCGGCGGACTGCAGGATGTCAGCTTGACGATCAAACCCGGCGAAAAGATTGGTGTCGTCGGTCGTTCAGGGGCTGGAAAATCGACCTTGGTCAAGTTGATGCTGCGGTTCTATGACACGGAATCGGGCCGCATCTTGATCGACGGGCAAGACATCGCAGGGGTCACCCAAGATAGCCTGCGCGCCCGGATCGGAATGGTGCAACAAGATAGTAGCCTTATGCACCGGTCCGTTCGCCATAACATTCTGTATGGCAGACCGCAGGCCACGGATGAGGATATGATTGCGGCCGCCCGCCGCGCAGATGCCCATGAGTTCATCTTGGGCCTTGAAGACCCCGAAGGACGCAAAGGGTATGATGCCCATGTCGGCGAACGGGGTGTGAAACTGTCAGGCGGTCAGCGGCAGCGGATTGCCCTGGCGCGGGTGATCTTGAAAGACGCGCCGATCTTGATTCTGGACGAGGCAACCAGCGCCTTGGATTCAGAAGCAGAGGCGACCATTCAAGACGCCTTGTTCGGCGTCATGGAAGGCAAGACCGTGGTGGCAATTGCGCACCGGTTGTCAACCATCGCCCAGATGGACCGGATCGTTGTGCTTGAAGATGGCCGCATTGCAGAACAAGGCAGCCATTCGAATTTGCTGGCCCAAAAGGGGCTTTATGCGCGCTTCTGGGCGCGTCAGTCAGGGGGCTTCATCGGCCTGGATCTGGAGTAGGCCATGCAGTTGATCCCGCGCCGACTTTTCGCCCTTGTCGAGGGGATGACAAATCCTTTCGCGGCCACCGGCCTTGGCACGCCGCCAAAGCAGGCCTTGTCCTATCTGATGGACAATATGCGGCCCTTTGCAAAGGTTATGGCCATCGCATCCGTGGTGGGCATTGCCGTTGCGGGCCTTGAACTTGGCCTGATCTGGTATGCAGGTCGCCTCGTCGATCTGATGACAGCCGGTCCGGCAGGTTTTTGGTCGGACCACAGCACTGAAATCGTTGCGGCCGCGCTTGTCTTGCTGGTGCTGCGCCCCATCGTGATCGGGGCAAACGCGGCCATTCTGTTTTCGGGAATATCGACAAACCTGCTGACGCAGGCACGGTGGCGCGCGCATCGGCATTTGCTGGGTCAGCCTGTGGCCTTTTTTCAAAGCGATTTTGCCGGGCGTCTGGCCAACCGCGTCATGAACGTTGGCCCGGCGACTGAAGATACGGGATTTCTGGTGTTCGAGGCGTTCTTTCAAGCATCTGCCTTTGCCATCGCGACCTTGATTTTGCTGAGTGGTATGGATTGGCGCATCGCCTTGCCCCTTGCCTTCTGGATTGCCGCCTTTGTGGGCTTTGTCCTGTGGTTTGCGCCTAAGGCAGGCAAGGCGGCCGAAAAGATGAGCTATGCCAA